>WQWD01000135.1 GCA_009785545.1 Treponema sp.
CCTTGTTATGCCGGTGTTTGATAATAATTCGGCAATATCAGCTCGTTTTTCAGAATCCCGTTTTGAAGGAATTATAGAAGGACAAGGAAATTCTGAAACGCCGCTTATGAAACGTTTTGTTCCTAGAAGGGCAAGAGAAGAAATAAATATAGGCGATATTATTGTTACAAGCGGCATGGGCGGTATATTTCCGCCTGAAATTAATATAGGCCGTGTAAGTGGTATAAATGTTCTTGAGTATGGAACAACACTTAATGTTTATATTGTTCCCATGATCGATTTTTTAAGACTTGAATATGTTTTTGTAATCGAAGCAGAACGAGAAAATACAGAAAGTACAGAAAGGGAATAACAGTGATTAGAAGCATAATTTGGACAGTAGTATTTTGCACTTTAGCCGCTATATTACAATCTACGCTAATCAGCTTATTGCCATTCATGAGAGTTATCCCGGATATTGCCCTGATTATTCTTGTTTATTCCGCTTATGTAAATGGAACCATGACTGGTCAGGTTTCAGGTTTTTTTTCCGGTTTATTTCTTGATTTTCTTTCTGCCGCTCCGCTTGGAATGAACAGTCTTGTCCGCACATTGATTGGAGCGCTTACAGGTATTTTTAAAGGTTCGCTTTTTCTTGACGGGTTTCTTATGCCTGTAATTCTTTCCGTAACAGCAACTTTATTAAAGGCGTTTATAATCTTTATGTTACATCTGATTGTAGGGGCGTCTGTTCCGACATATTCACTTTTTTCCAGTGTTTTGTGGATAGAACTGGGGCTAAACGCCTTGCTCTCTCCATTATTATTTTTCGTTTTAAAGAAGTTTAAACCAATTCTGGCGGCACGGAGGTAATAAATGCGTGTAGACAAGGAAATCCGGATAATTATTTTTAAAGTATTCTTTTTTGTCGTTGTTTTTGCTTATGTTATCAGAATTTTTAGTATGCAAATTCTTTCCGGAGATATTCATCTTTCCAGAGCGCAAAATATATCAAGAAGAACTTACATTATACCCGCTCAAAGGGGAGAAATTTTCGACCGTAATTTTACACGCCCTCTTGTGATAAACAGAGATTCCTTTGCTGTAAGCATTACAACTGCGGAAGTTCCCAGAAATATGCTGGATGATGTTATTGAATTAACAGCCGAGATTTTGGGCATTTCCTCAAGCGATATTATCGCCAGGCTTCCAAGACAATACTTTCAGTTGTTTCATCCTGTAGAGATAGCTTCTAACGTTTCGATGAATACAGTCTCCGCTCTTGCTGAGAGAAAACATATTCTTCCGGGAATTTCATGGCATATTAAGCCTGTGCGGAGTTATGTTGATGTCGGCAGCTTGTCGCACATACTTGGTTATGTAGGTGATATTTCACGAGAAGACCTTATATCGCTGCATAATTTAGGGTATCAGCAAGGCGATGTAATAGGTCAAACAGGAGTAGAAAGGCAATATGATTTGCTCTTGCGTGGAAGACAAGGGTGGGAAACCAGAACCGTTGATTCCAGAGGCAGACGCATTCCCGGACGTGAAAATATTGTCGTTCCGCCGGAAATGGGCAGAAATTTAGTATTAACAATTGACGCAGACCTTCAGCTTCTTGCAGAAAAAGCCCTCGGTCCTCAGATAGGAACTGCCATTATTATGCGCCCGGCTACCGGAGAGGTCTTGGCTATGGTATCATACCCTTGGTTTGATCCAAATATATTCACATACGGCGATAACGCCGCTTTTCGTATTTTAGCGGAAGATCCTTCACGGCCTTTTTTAAACCGCGCCATTCAATCAAGTTATCCTCCTGCATCTACTTTTAAAATAATCATGTCAGCAGCGATTTTGGCAGGCAATGTTTTCCAGCCGGATCAAACTATCTTATGCCAAGGGATGATACGGTTTGGCGGGCGTGACTGGCATTGCTGGCACAGAGCGGGTCATGGCAGATTAAATCTAACCGGTGCTTTTGCTCAATCATGTAATATTTATTACATGGTGTTAGGCAGGGACAATCTTGGCGTAGAAAATATTGCCTCAGCTTCCAGAAGTTTTGCGTTAGGTGTAACTTCCGGAATTGATTTACCCGGTGAAGTAGCAGGATTTGTTCCAACACCGCAATGGAAAGAAAGACGATTCCATGAAAGATGGGTGTTAGGTGATACAATGAATATGTCGATAGGGCAGGGGTATCTTCTTGTAACTCCTCTGCAGATGTGTAATATAGTCAGCATGATTATTAACGATGGTAAAATATTTAGGCCTCATGTTTTAAAAGAAGTTCGAGACCCTGTAACTGGCGCTGTTGAATATGCTACAGTACCCGAAGTTATTTTTGAAAGTGATTTGGATCCATCAATTTTTGAGGCAATACGCAGTGACATGAGAGCTGTTGTAACTCAAGGAACCGCTCAATTTCCGCTGAATATGAGAACCGTTCAGATTGCCGGAAAAACAGGAACCGCAGAGATTGGGCTCCCTGATCGCTGGCATTCATGGTTTACGGCTTTTGCTCCGTATGACGCTGTAGACCCCAACGAAAAAATTGTTGTAACAGTTCTTGTCGAAGCATCGGAATTTCAGATTTGGCGGGCTACCTTGGCTTCGGCGATAATTTTCCAAGGGTATTTTGCCAATCAGAGTTATGAAGAAGCCGTCAGAGCTTTAGGGTTCCACCATTTACTCGGGAACTAATCAATGCGGTTAAAAAACATCCTTGAAATAGATTTTTTATTGCTTCTTCCTATAATTGCTCTGATCTCAATCGGTATTTTATTTATTTATTCAGCCGGAATTACTACTGATGGGGTTCAAATGTCAACCGAATTTGCCAGGCAAATTGTATGGGCATCCGTTGGGCTTTTGGTTGTAATAACATTGAGTATGATTAATTACAGAAGATATTATAACTTCGCCATATATATTTATCTTTTGTCATTGGTTCCGCTTTTAATTACATTATTTTTTGGCCATGCTATTCATAATGCTACACGCTGGCTTCGAATTGGTTTTGTCGGCGTACAAATATCTGAATTTGTAAAATTATCTGTGATAATACTTTTGGCGCGTTATCTTGCCGATACGGATCACAATAAAGATTCTTTTTCCAGATTTTTTGTTAGCTGCGTTATTGTTTTTATTCCAACGCTTATGGTTTTGCTTCAACCCGATCTTGGGACATCACTTGTATATGTAGCGATTCTTATAACCATGTTGTTTTTATCCGGAATCCCAATGCGTTATGTTGCCTTTATGATATCCTGCATTGCTCTGTCAGGTATTCTTTTGGTATTACCTTTTTGGCAAACCCATATACTTAGAGAATCAGTTCCTTTTTTATCAGCTCTTGCTGATTTTCGCATAAATATAATAGCAATCGCTTTTTTTATTTTTATTGCTGTTATAGCTCTTTTTGGTTATCTGAAATTCAAAAAAAAGTATTTTTTCTGGATTGTTTATTCCGCGGCAATTATCGTTTTGTCGCTTGGAATATCATACGTTGGCCGTATAGTGCTTAGAAACTATCAAATAATGCGTTTGATTGTTTTTATTGATCCAAACGTAGATCCAAGAGGAGCCGGCTGGAATATTATCCAATCTATTACAGCGATTGGAGCCGGCGGTTTTTCAGGCAGAGGGTTTTTGCAGGGAACACAAAGCCAGTACAGATTTTTACCTGAACAAAGCACAGATTTTATTTTTTCAATTTTTTCAGAAGAAGCGGGATTTATCGGGGGAATAATTGTTTTCGCGCTTTATCTTTTAATTATTAACAGGCTGCTTTTTTCGATGAAAAAAACAACAGATCCTTTTGCAAAATATTTTCTTGCAGGTTTATCCGGTATGATTGGTTTTCATTTTATTATCAATGTAGGTATGGCAATCGGCGTTATGCCAATTACAGGTCTTCCGTTGATTTTTATGTCATACGGAGGATCTTCTTTATTATCATCCATGATTGGAATAGGTATCGCCACAAGTATTTACATAAGACGATTTAACCGGTAAAATTTTTCAAAGAATATAACAATGAACAAAGAGCAAATAATATCTGATTTTAACACTTTACAATATGTTGATCCCGTGAATGATTTAGGACATCTTTTATTAAGTGTAGAAAAACCCGCCCGTTATGTCGGCGGTGAAGTTGGCTGTTTAGCAAAAATTAAAGAGCTGGAACTGCAAACTGCCGGCAGTAAAAAAAACGATGTTTTTCGCACATTGATCGCTTTTCCCGATCTTTATGAAATTGGAATGGGGAATCAGGCATTACGAATTATTTACAATTATATGAATAATTTGCAGGGTGTTATCTGCGACAGAGCTTTTGCTCCATCGCCTGATTTTGAAAATTTATTAAGAGAACATAAAATACCTTTATACGGGCTGGAGACTGGAATCAGCCTTGCCAGTGTTGATCTTTTGATGTTTACGCTGGGTTATGAGCTTGGGTTAAACGGTGTTTTGACAATGCTTGATGTTTCCGAGATTCCTGTAAAATGCGAAGACAGAAGAGGAAAACCTTACCCAATTATCATAGCCGGAGGCCCTGCTGTTTCAAACCCGCTTCCGTTTTCTCCGTTTATTGATGCTTTCTGGATAGGAGAGGCAGAAGACGGCTTTTTTGATTTAGCTGTATCACTTGCCGAACTTAGAAAAAAAGAGGGCAGTGAGAGCAGGGTGGAAATGCTCAACAAAATTGTCTCTCATCCTAATGTTTGGACAAGCGGAAAACAAAAAGCGTTACGTGCAATTTATACAGGTTTTTCACAAAACATTTCGCCGGATGCGCCTGAAGCGGTACTTTCAGCGGATTTAAGTCCAACGCTTGTATATCCAATTCCTGGCATGAAAATCGTTCAAAATCACGGTACTGTAGAAATTATGCGCGGCTGCCCTAACGGCTGCCGTTTCTGCCATGCTGGATTTTGGTATAGACCGGCGAGGCAAAAATCAATTGAACTTATCATAAAACAGGTTAATGATTTGGTTGAATTAGGAGGCTGGCAGCAGATCAGTTTATCTTCACTTTCATCAGGAGATTTTAACGGAATTGAAGAACTCATTGATAATTTAAATCTCAAGTTCAGCGGCAAAAAAGTATCATTCCAATTACCATCGCTTAAAGTTTCAGGATTCGCTCTGTCACTTCTTGAAAAAATTTCTGAGACAAGAAAAAGCGGACTTACCTTCGCTGTTGAGACGCCTCAAGATGCCTGGCAACTGTCAATTAACAAAACAGTAACACGAGATTCGGTCGTAGCGATTTTGGAAGAGGCAAAAAAACGAGGATGGAAAACGGCAAAGTTTTATTTTATGATTGGGCTAAGAACGGAAGCCGAAAACAATTTATCTGAAGAAGCGGAAATTGTCTCGTTTATTATTGATGTTGCCCGAAGAAGCCGAATGCGTTTTAACATCAATGTTGGTATTTTTATTCCAAAACCGCATACGCCTTATCAATGGATGCCAAAAATCGACAGTGAAACAGCGTACAGAAAATTGAGTTTTATTCATTCTAATTTAAAACCTTTGGGGCACAAGGTCAGCACTTCTGATTCATTAATTTCGCGAGTAGAAAGCTTGCTTAGCAGGGGAGACGAAAAGGCAGGTCTTTTGTGCGAAGAAGCCTGGAGAGGCGGCAGCAGACTGGATCCTTGGGATGAATTTATAAAAAAAGATGTTTGGTCTGAAATCTTACACAAAAACTCAGAATACTTGAAACAGATTTTTTCCGGTCAAAATACGCAATTACCCTGGCATCAAATTGATTCATGTGTTAAAACCAATTACCTAAAACAAGAATTGGAAAAATCTGACAAAATACAAAGAACTGCCTCTTGCAAAGAAAAATGCAATGCCTGCGGAGTATGCGATGAGAAAATATTAAAACCAATCAATATTCAAAAACACAATACGGCTGCCGCCAATGCGGTTAACCAGCCTGAGCCGACGGTTAATAAAAAAGATTCCGGTAAAGCGGATCCGTCTGTTTGGAGAATGTTATTTAGTTTCAGTAAAGAGGGCAGTGCGGTTTTTCACGGACACCTAAGCCTTATAGAAATTTTTTCAATGGCGTTTAGAAGAGCCGGTATTCCAATTATGTATACACAGGGTTTTAATCCGCTTGCAAAAATTGAGTTCGCTTCAACATTATCAACAGGGATATGGTCGCAAAATGAAGCCGCCGCTGTGGATTTTAACGATAAATACGATCCGCAAAAATTTGTAACCGAAATGAACAAAAATTTACCTGACGGAATTAGTATAAAAAAGGCTGAAATTTACCTGATTAAGCGCGGCGAAAAAAAACACTCATTGGCGTCACTTCTATGGGGTTTTGCTTATTATGACGCTGATAACAACATAGACTATGTTAGCTTTAAAGACGAAAAAATATACAGACAAAACCGTCTTGGTAAAGATTGCAACTCCTTGTTTTCATTAAAACGCCAAGAGGTTTTAGCCAGAAACATCATGAATAAAGAAACCGAACAAATTTCATACTTTGAGGCATATAATCGATTATATCTGCCATTAAAACGGCAGATATAATCACGATAAACGAAATTAAAACTTCGTTTATCGTAGCGGTTTACGGCGGCTTTCAGCCGATCTACACCTGACCTTGTCAGGCGTCGTAAACCGCCATTTTTGTTTTGTTTGGTATATAATTTTAGTGTTCTACCTTATTCAAATGGCACGTTAACCGAAGTAGACAGAATATACATTA
>WQWD01000136.1 GCA_009785545.1 Treponema sp.
CGTTAAACGACAACCTATTTCCCAAACCTGATGGAATTGTCCAATACAAGCCAAACTCCCCTGAAAAAGCAAGGTTAAATGAACCGTCTGATTGCATTGCCGCTAAACTGCCGCCAAGTTGAAAAAATACATTATTTACGGGAAGCCCAAGTCTTAAAATAAGATATTGGGTGTTAAGTGTTTCGTCTGCGTCATTTAAATCGAACTGTCCTACAACAGCCGCATTAAGGCGCATAAAATCCGCAATCGCAAGGTTCTCGTAACTAATCGAAGCTAAAAGGCGGCTTGACGCAAAGTATGTGTCGGCAAAATTGTTGATGTCGAATGGGGCAGCGTACAATAATTGGTCTGCCTGAGTCATGGTGATGTTGGCAGTGTCTTTGAAAAGAAAACCTGTGTACCACGCACCAAAACCAAAACGGCCTGCTTGTGAAGTATGCGTAAATTGAATACCGTCAAAAAGTCCGTTGGCAATAAAACCGAGCGGATCGGCATAAGGGATTCGGCCTATATTTAACCCAAGATGACCTGAACTCCACGAAAATTCCGTACGAAGCAGTTCCGGGATAATATCAAAGTCGTCGGAGCGGCTTGCGGAAACTCCCGCAGAAATAAATAAAGAACTGTTATCATTAAAGTTTACTGAAAAACGGGGAACAATTCCGATTCTGTATTCAAATTGATTTTCACCGGCAGCAGCTCCGTCAATATGACCAAAACTTCCGTATTGATTCAGTAAAAGACCAAAATCCTGCGCAGCAAGAGGCACAGCAAACGGGGCTGCAAAGAAAATCGCAATCAGCGGCAGAGCAAACAATGTACGTATTTTTTTTATTTTACAATTCATTGAACAATTCATTGTACAACTCCTTGATGGTTAGTCAAAATTCTGCCAGTTATAAAAAGTAAAAGTTCTCCTGATACATTCAAACCCGGCTCTGTTCTTCCCTGAATAATATTAAGGTATACAAGCTCACGATACGCATAACGTGGTCTTCCTGTAATTGAAAAGAGCAAACCGCCTCTTATCTCAAAAGCACTCATGATAAGTTTTGATACTACATCCAGCCTTGCCGTCTGCTCCGCCGTAACATTTCGCCCAAACCAATTTCTTTCTTGCGCATAACGGAAAGCTTCTTCGGGATCCGTGAACACTGCTCTGTCCGATGCTTCGAGGATAAAACGTGCCGCCTGAGCATAAGTAATTGCGCTTGTTTGCAGCAAACTATCAATTTCGTAAGCCGCTGTTTGTTGGGCAAGCTCTGTTTGCTGAGCAAGCAGGCAGGGGGCAAAGAACAGAGCTATCAACAGTGTCAAGATACCTGTTTTTCGCCTGTTTTTTGCCGTCTGTTTTTTTGTATTAACTTTTTTACTTTTTTTCATTAATAAATCCATATTATTCGCTTCTTGTTATTTGCTGTTGTTTATGGGTTCAAAGTTGGCCAATCTTGCGGCTTTCCTACATCATACAGAGATGGGAGTACATCTGCTGGTTCTCCACCAGTCCACATCCACGGACCAGTTTCGCCAAAAACAAAACTCGGACCACTTGTGCCTCCTATTGCCCACGTCTCTCTAATTCGCAGCTCGTCCCATGATCGATCTTGACCATGAAGGTTACCATGACTACCTCCAGGAGTTACTGTTGTATTTTGGTTTACCCTCATGCCGCCAAATGCAAAATTGTTGCTCAGTCCAGATGGTGAAGTATCATGACCAACCACACGCCCGGTATGTTGAGCACTGCTTACATTCTGATTCAAAGCAATATTGTACTGCACAAAACCAGTATTAGAACCAACTAAACCACCAACATGATTACCGCTACCGCTGGTTACATCTCCTGTTGCGAAACTGTTTTTTACAGTACCAGTATTATAACCCACTAAACCACCAACATGATTACCGCTACCGCTGGTTACATCTCCTGTTGCGAAGCTGTTTTCTACAATACCATCATTACGACCAACTAAACCACCAACCTCATGACCGCTGGCTCTGGTTACATTTCCTGTTACGAAACTGTTCCTTACAGTACCTGCACCTATATTATGACCTATTAAACCGCCAAGTCTAATCCCAGCTCCGCCTTTTACATCAAGTTCAACTCTACTGTTTTTAACAGTCCCATAATTAATACCTACTAAACCACCAATATCATGATCATTAGCACTAGGGCTAGCACTAGAAACGACCGTACCTATGACTGATACATTTTTCACTGTACCTCGATTAACGCCCGCTACACTACCAACAGTACCTCCAGAAGCCTCTATATTGACACGATCCAGTGTCAGGTTATGCACTGTTCCATCCGTACCAATTTCCCCGAATAAAGGAAAAGTAAGATTACGGATTGTATTCCCATAACCATCGAAATTACCTTCAAAGCGCGCAATGTGATTGCCAATGGGTGAGCGATTTTCAGAATCGAGAAGAGTAATGGTGCCCACCAATCTATAGTACTTATCGAGTGCCCAGTTTCCTGTACCAATTCTTTGCAGATCTTCTGGGGTTCTGATTCGGAATGGGTCATTTCGATCACCAGTACCTGTGCAATCACAGGGTACTTTTCGGCACACTTTGCAAGAAAGCTCCATCGGTACTCTGAAATAATTGTTTCTCCCACCGATTATCTCTACATCAGGCAGAGTGCCCTTGGCATACAGGTCGTTGTCGCCAGTCGGAGCATCCTCACCGTGCCAACCGCCAAGCCATGCTTCCATGACTAAAATATAAGAACCTGCAGGAACAGAGGCTCTGACTGTAGTTGCGGGCATTTCCGACAGAATTGTTATCGGAGTACTGTCTCCGTCTCTGTAGAGCCTAATTCGATATTGCCTTTGAGGCTCACCATTATCACCAGCTCTCGAGAACGCAGAACGTCCGCCGGAATTGCCGTCAAAGTTAATTGTTAAAATGCCTTCGTTTGATTCAAAGGGATTAAAACAAGCCGTTAACAAAATAGATGTCAAAATTAATAGTTTAAAAGTAAGTTTGATAAATTTTTCCATAATTCTCCGCCTAATACATAGTTGAGGCTGTCCCAAAAACTGAAGCCTTGGGACAGCCTCTTATAACCAATATAACTATATATTGAAAAAAAAACAACATTATGGGGAAAAAATCGGAAAGTTTGTTACAAATCACTTCTAAAGCGTGGTGTTTTTGGGTGTTTTTGCGAATTTTGGGGGATTTTTTGTACGTTAGGGGCTTAGGGCAGGGGCGGGATATGTTGTTCTAATAATGGAAGTTAGGGCTCTAACCTTCTAAAGCTTTCCTTTGCTTCTCAACATACCCTTTCCGGGCAGTAGACATATTCGCAAGGCGTTGTTTGAGCAGGGCTTTTTCGATTGGGTCAATGCCAGGGGAGCGGAGTATATTTTTTAATCGGGTTTAGTGTCCGGCACACGCAATATGGAAACCATCTTTTGGAAAACCTTTTATTCGGAAATCCTTTTTTCGAGAGGCGGCTTTATCGACTGATTTATAAGCACTGCTTTCTTCCACGACTTCGAGAGCAAGGAAAGCATCATCAAAGCGTTGAATTGCTTCTGTAAGACTGTTTTTACTGTCTGTATCGGTTACAACACAAAATTGCAATTCTTGATTTATAAAGGTGTATTCAATGAGGATTATAACATGAGGATCAATTGTTGATTGAGCATCTCTGAAGGTAGATAATGCTAAAGATATGCCTGTCTCATAGGAAATACGACCTTCCTCAGCTTTTCCTCTGATGGCAAATCCTTTTCTGCCAAAGTCAATCGCAGTTGCAGCCTCAATTATATTATCGAGCAAGCCAGTCGGATCCAAATTCTGCCTCCGCTTCGGATAAATTCCACCCACTTTTTATAAGCTGCTCCAAGCCAATTTTTTCTTTGTATATTTTTGCTAAATACGGAGGCAAAGGAGCTGTCCGTATAGTGCGGCTAAACCCTTCTACATCCCCCGCTTGATATAAAGCACAGGCTTTCATCGATATTGCAAGCTTTTCATCTAAAGTCATGGTCTGCGGCATATATGTCTCCTTGATTTAGTATAACAGGTGAGTATTGCCTCCGGCAAGTGGGAATCGCTTTACATTTTATCCATTTTTTTACAACTTTCTCTTCCAAATCGGAAACTTCAGTTGCCAAACAACTCCAATATCGGAGACAAACACTAAAGGCGAAGGGGCAGAACACTAAACTACGGGGTTATCCTTATCCTAACAGGGCTGGGACGATCAACCGTAGTGCCATTTCCTATGACCTATACCGATTGTATTTTAAAATTGACGAATTAAAGCCCAGTTTGATTCTATCTGGAAAATATTTTTTATTTCTATTCTTTTTCACTTTCAATAAGTATCTTTTGAACACCATCAATCACTGGTATTAAGGAAGAGTACGGTTCTGGAATATTTGTGTCTAGCCGATAAGTTGCGACTCCCATCGGTTTATCGTAATCTTGTACTGCAAGTTCTACCACTGTTCGGTTCATTTCTTGACAGAGAAGAATACCTATTGTTTTGTTTTCATTTGGTTTTCTTACATATTTATCCAGAGCTGATAAATAAAATGATAATTGCCCAAGATCGGCAGGGCGGAATTTGTCTTTCTTTAATTCCAGCGCAACAAGACAATCTAAGTTTCTGTTAAACAGCAGCATATCAACAAAGAATTCTTCCTCGTCTACAAGCAGGCGATATTGATTTCCAATAAAGCAAAATCCGTCTCCCATTGTCATTATAAACTTTTTTATTTCTGCAACTAATGCGTTTTCGACATCCCGTTCATCATAATCATCAGAATCTTTAATATTAATATAATCAAGGAGATATTCATCTTTGAATGATCGAGTTGCTATTGCAACCGTTTGACTATCAAGAATTGTTAGAGAAAAATTGTTGGGAATATTGCCAAACGAAGAATAATCATTCGAACGCAGATGGCTTTTTAATGCGGAAACGCTCCAAAACTCATTTGCGCAACGAATGATGTAATACCAGCGTTCATCAGCAGTTTCGCATTTTCTTAGAATTTCCCTATGATGAGTAAAGCCTACTCTGCAAAATGCCATGATTTTAAGTTCTTCCAAATCGGCAGTTGGTAACTGCTGATTTAGAGCTATTTCGTTTTTATCAGTTAAATCGGCAGTCAACTGCCGATTTGGTTCTAATTGGGAAGCCCATTCTTCAAAAAAAATACGCATATTTTTCATATTTGACGGTGAAAAACCATGCAGACCGGGGATTTCACCCTGTAGTTGCGCCGAAATTGCATCAATTGCACCTGTTCCCCACATACCTGAACGTGTATTGGCAGAAATATACCGACCTACATTGTAATAAAGACTCAAAATTTCTCGATTGGAAAATTTTGCCGATCTAAAACGGCTTTCCAAAATAGCGATTTTGATTTTTTGGACTGCTTCACGGTAAGTTGTCAAGTCTTGTTCGTTATTTTTCATTGCTGTTTTCCTACGATTACGTTATTAAGAATATATCCGATAATTTAATGTTTTTCCAGACTTCAAATAAATTTTTAAAAGGGGCTGTCCGAAAAGTTGGTTACTTTTCGAACAGCCCCTTTTCTTCTGAGTCTATAAATTAAAGGCAAACACCTAAGCTACGGAGTTAGCCTTATCCTAACAGGGCTGTGGCGATTAGTCCAAGTGCCGTCTCCTAGCCGACCATCAAGATTGCTCCCCCAAGTCCAAAGCTCGCCACTCGCCGTGATTGCTAAGTAGACAATCATGGCAGACGGCTTGCGAAAAGCCATGTCGACTCGGGGATGGCTGTGGTTTTCATTTACGCATGCTCTGGCATGGCTGGCTTGCACTACACAGCCATATTTCGCCGACACGGCTTTTCGCAAGTCGCCTGCCGGAGTTGTATCCCCGTGTTATGTGTTGCAATTATGTTTGAGGGGTGACAGACACAGGCTTCGTGTATCTGTCACTCATGCACTGCCAAACTACGGGGTTATTCTTATCCTCACAGGGCTGTGGCGAGCAATCGTAGTGCCGTCTCCTAGCTTACCATTACCATTCCGCCCCCAAGCCCAAAGCTCACCATTCGTTGTGATTGCTACGTTGTGAACATTTCCCGCAGACACATAGAATACATTTAAACTCCACTGTGCAAATACTGTTATGTTTTCTGTTATAGTTGCGGGTACAGTAAACGCAACTCCTGTACCGTCACTTGCGGTATTCCAACCTTCAAAAACCCATCCTTGCCTTGTTGGAGGCGAAGGCAAGGTTTCAACAACAGTGTTATAGACAACTGTTATAGTTTGCGGGTTTGCTTCTGTGCCGGGATCGTTGTTGTTTCTGTCGAATGTCACCAGGAGATTCACATCCACAACTGCTACAGTCGAGCGCAAAGGCACTGCAACGCCTACCGCACTTACTTCGGCAAAATAATAATAGGTTCCCGCTGTTAATGTTTGGGGGATTTCAAAACTTCTGCCTGTCTCGCCCTCTATTTTGGTTCCGTTTTCATTGCAATTTTCTGTGTTACTAAACCATTGAAACGAAGTCCTGCCGCTTGCAATTGCATCAACTGTCAAACTGCCGCTTATGTTTCCTTGTATTACAGTTGTCTGCGGCTGCGGATGTGTAGTTATAAGA
>WQWD01000137.1 GCA_009785545.1 Treponema sp.
AGACGGAAACCCCAATTTTTACCTTGAGATAATGGATCACAACATTCCTGCGGATGAATTGGGCGGCTCGAATTATTCACAAAAACAAATTAACGATATAATTTTTGACATCTCTAAAAAGACCGGCATTCCTTTGGCTGCCACAAATGATGTTCATTATCTTGAAAAAGACGATTACGTTTCTCATGACATTCTTCTTTGCATAGGAACCGGAAAAAAAAGAAAAGAAGAAAAACGCAAAAAATACTACGGGGATCAGTTTTATTTTAAAACAGGCGATGAAATGGCGGAAGCTTTCAGCGAATATCCCGATGCTGTTATTAATACTGTGCGTATTGCGAACAGATGTAACGCCGATATTCCCAACAGGGAAAAAGAACTGATGAATTTTCTCCCTGATTATAAAATCCCTGATGGCTTTAAAGATGCCGATGACTATTTGCGCCACCTTACAATGGAAGGTTTGAAAAAGCGATACAGATTGGAAGAGCAAAGCGACAAAGATAAATGGAACTCTATTATCGAACGGGCAAATTATGAACTCGATACGATTTGTAAAACAGGATATTCGGGATATTTTTTAATAGTAGAAGACTTTATCAATTTTGCGAACAAACGCGGCATACCTGTAGGGCCTGGTCGCGGTTCGGGGGCAGGCTCGATTGTCGCTTATGCGTTGCGCATAACAAATATTGAGCCGCTTAGATATAATCTTCTTTTTGAACGTTTTATAAATCTTGAGCGTGTCAGTATGCCCGACTTTGATATTGACTTTGCGAATGAGGGGCGTGAAGAAGTTATAAAATATGTTACCGAAAAATACGGAGAAGACAGAGTAGGGCAGATAATCACATTTGGAACACTTGGAGCGAAAGCTGTCGTTAAAGATGTTGCTCGTGTTTTAGATATACCAATTCCCGAATCGGAGATGATCACAAAGCTCATTTCAAAAGATCCAAAGATCACTTTAGAGAAAGCTTTTGCGGAAGAACCTCGCCTTGCGGAGCTTGAACATGATGCCCGTTACACGGAACTTTTTCATCATGCCAGAAAGCTGGAAGGTTTAAACCGGCACTCGTCAATTCATGCGGCGGGAGTAGTAATAGGAAGGCATCCTTTAATTGATCTGGTTCCGTTATATCAGGAACGTGATGATTCCAAAAAAGGCAAAGAAGGCGGTATTGCTACACAATTCAGCATGAATTATCTGGAAAAGTGCGGTCTTGTAAAAATGGACTTTCTTGGCCTTAAAACATTGGATGTTATCAAACATACAGAAAATTTAATACACCGCAGGGGCGGAGAATACGCTGGTTTTTCGATAGAAAACATCCCTCAAGATGACAAAAAAACTTTTAAAATGTTAGGCGAAGGAAATTGTTTTGCGATATTTCAGTTTGAAAGAGACTTTATACAAGATTTTGTTAAACAGGCAAAACCGTCATCAATAGAAGATCTTACAGCGTTAAATGCAATGAACAGACCCGGCCCGATGAAACATCTTCCGCAGTTTGTTGATTCAAAATCCGGAAATATCGAAATAACTTATCCTCATCCCAGTTTGGAAAAAATATTAAAAGAAACTTACGGCGTTATTGTTTATCAGGAACAGGTAATGCAGATTGCCCAAATAGTCGCGGGTTTTTCGTTGGGACACGCCGATGAACTTCGCAGAGCCATGGGTAAAAAAATAATGGCTAAAATGGAAAGTTACAGGATCAAGTTTTTGGAAGGAGCCAAAGAAAGAGGGTACTCCGAACAAAAAGCCCATGAGATATTTGAACTGTTAAAACCATTCGCCGATTATGGATTTAACAAAAGCCATGCCGCAGCTTACGCGATAATCGCCTATCAGACAGCTTATCTTAAAACCCATTTTCCGGCAGAATTTATGGCGGCTAACTTAACAAACGACATTAACTCAGCCGATAAAAACAGGCTTGGAAGATGTATCGAAGAAAGCCGCAGGATGGGGCTTGTTGTCGAACCTCCCAATGTAAATAATTCCGATAACATTTTTTCTGTTGTTGACGGCCGTATAGTTTACGGCTTTATGGGAATTAAAGGTATTGGGAGCGCTCCTTCGCAGGAAATTGTAAAATCAAGGCAGGAAGAACCTTACAAAAATTTTATGGATTTTCTTGATAAAACTGACATTAAATCTGTCGGAAAAAAAACAGTATTATTGTTAGTGCAGTCAGGGGCGTTTGATAGTTTTGGCATAACACGGGAAACATTGGAACACAATCTTGAAAAAGCCGTTGAATATGCTCAAAAAAAGAAAGAAGATAAATTATTGGGGCAGACAAGCCTGTTCGAAGACTCTGGCGAATCGGATATGCCTGATTTTGTTTTTCAAGAATCCCCAACAATAAGCCGGGCGGATAAATTAAATAAAGAAAAAGAACTTTTAGGTTTTTATTTATCTGGACATCCAATGGATGATTACAAGGAATTGTGGCAAAACAATGTTACCGTAGATTTAGGCCGGAATGAAGATTTAAAAACAGGCAGTTGTCTGCTTATCGGTATAATAAAAAGTATTAAACAAATTGTTACCGCCAAAGGAGCGAGAATGGCTTTTGCTGCTCTGGCTGATTACAACGGCGAAATCGAAGTTACGTTTTTTTCCGGCGCTTGGGATAAGCTTTCAGGCAAGATAGAATCTGATAAAGTCTCGATATTAAAGGGCAAGATTGAATATCAAAAAGATAAATACAGGTACACATTTGTTGTTGACGACATTGTCAGCCGTCATGAAATAGACAAAGTTGTAAAAGAAATTAAAGAAACCGAAGAAAAAGAAACAATGCACAGAAATACATGGCTTTACATGGCGGATTTAAAAAGCTCTATTTTGATGAAAGCCAAAAAAGGCAATTATACAATTATAGGTTATTTAAAAAGCCTGAGGGATTTTACGGACGTAAACGGCAATGAGATGGCGTTTGGATCGCTGAAAGATTTTGAAGGTGATATTGATCTTGTGTTTTTTAATAAAGTTTATTCTGAATGCAGACACCTGTTAAATTTAGGCGAAATGATCGCCTTAAAAGGCAGTATCGATCCTGAAAACGAACGTAACCCTGAAAAAATTGGTTTTAAAGTTACAAGCATAGCTGATTTTGCGCAATTGAGCAGGAGTGCAAAAAAAAAGGAAGCCGCAGGCGAAAAACCGCAAAGCTTTGAGCCTGAAAAACCTGCTAAAAAACAATTTGATGAGGTACACATAAGATTTGTCGTATCTGATTCGTATGACGATGAAAATTTGGCGGAATTTCGTGATTTTTTAGCGGAAAATTCCGGTTCTTGCTCGACTTATATTCACATTCCTGTTTCCGATGGAGAGCAAACAATTCGTTCTGCTTTAGGATTGGATATATCCGGCGCAGAAAGTGAAGAGACAATAATTGACGGCTTAAAAAAATGCAAGTGCGTTGCCGATGTATGGAGGAAATAAATAATGCGTATAATTTTTGGTATTTTGTTTATCGCAACTTGGGTTTACTCGCTTTTGATTTTTATGCGTATAGTAATTTCGTGGTTTTCTTCTTTTTCCGCTTCCTCAGGCGGTTACGGAAAACCTGTTTCTTTTCTGACGAAGGTTACAGACCCTTATCTTAATTGGTGGAGAGCTCGTTTGAAATTACGGCTGGGTCCTTTGGATTTTTCTGTTGTAGCAGCTATTGTGTTTATTTCATTTCTGCAGGGTATTTTTCATTTTATTTATATTCATGGAGGAATATCGATACGAAATGTGCTGGTTAATGCTTTAACGTCTCTTTGGGGAGTTTTTTCGTTTATCGCCGGTTTTTGTTTGCTTGTAATTATTTTGCGCTTGTTTGCCTATTTTACTAACAGGAATATGTATAGTCCTTTTTGGGCTATGGTTGACGCCGTATCAAGTCCGATTTTATTTAAATTCAGAAAATTATTTACTTCTGGGCGGATTATATCTTCTCATGGAGATTATATAAAAACAATGGTTATTTCCGGCATAATTATTTTAGCGGTTATGATTGGAGGAAGTGTATTTGTATCGTTCCTCGCTAATCTGTTAAGAAATCCGCCGTCCTAAACAGCAATGTTTGTCCGCTCTCTTTTAATTCCTTTAAACAAATTTGTCAAAAACAATGACGTGATTGTCAAATTGGTGAGGCTTGGTCTATTTACAACCGCTGACCTTTTTAGTTTTTATCCGCGTGATTGGGAAGATCGAAGCCGCCAGGTTCCGTTATGTGATTATCAAAATAATATTGTCTGTACGCAAGTTACGGTAATTGCAAAAGAATCAATCGGTTACGGTTTAAAAAGAGGTTTAAAAGTTTTTATAAAAGATGAAAGCTCTAAAGAAACAGGCACAATCGGCGTATTATTGTTTTTTAATTGTGTTAAACGCCCTTGGCTGGAAAAGCAATTTGCGCTTGACTCAAAACATATAATTTACGGAACTTTTAAATATAAAAACGGAGAAATTCAGTCAACCGATTTTGATTATGCAGCACCTTCATCAAAATCATTCGGCAAAATATTGCCGGTTTACAGATTAACGTCGGGTTTGACTCAGCTTACCGTGCGCAATTCTGTTTCAAAGGCCTTGGAACAATTTGCCGAAAAAATCGAAGACGAACTTCCCCCCCAGATTATTCAAAGGGATGGTTTGCTTCCAAAACGTGACGCTATAAAAGAGATTCATTTTCCTTCATCTTTGGAAATGCTTGAAAAAGCAAAAAAAACTTTAATTTATGAAGAATTGTTTTACCTTGAAATAATGGTTGGAAAACGGGCATTGGAAAGACGGGGATTTCAAAAAGCAAATAACAATGAACAATTAACTGTTAACAATGAGCTTTTTCCGCTGCAAAAAAAACTTGTTGAGAGGCTTTCGTTTTCTCTCACTCAGGGGCAGATTGACGCCGCAGCGGAAATAAACCGCGATATGAATGGGAATGCGCCTATGGCAAGATTGCTTCAGGGGGATGTGGGGTGCGGAAAAACTTTAGTTTCGTTTTTGGCGGCTCTTTTGGCTGTTGAGAAAAACGGACAGGCAGCAGTTATGGCTCCTACAGAATTGCTCGCTCGCCAACACGCCGAAAATGCCGCAGCTATTCTTGAGCCGTTAGGTGTAAAAATCGCCTTTTTAACCGGAAACATAAAGGCGAAAGGACGCAGAGAACTTTTAAAAAACCTCTCAAGCGGTATGATAGATATTGTAATCGGCACTCACGCTCTTTTTTCCAAAGATGTAGAGTACAAAAACCTCACTTTAGTTGTTATTGATGAGCAGCATCGTTTCGGCGTAACGCAAAGAGGTTTGATTATGTCCAAAGGAAACTCTCCCCATCTTTTGATGATGAGCGCAACGCCGATTCCACGCACTTTAGCGTTAACAGTATTCGGCGACATGGATGTATCGGTAATAAAAGATAAACCTTCGGGAAGAAAGCCCATAAAAACACACCTCGCCAAAGAATCAAACGAAAAAAAAGTTTATGAGTTTATAAAAAAGGAGCTGGATAACGGCAGGCAGGCGTATTTTGTCTATCCATTGATAGAAGGCACTGAGGATATTAAAGATGCTGTATCTATGGCTGAAAGGCTTGAAAATGAAATATTCCCCAAATACAAAACCGCTCTTATTCATTCTAAACTGCCTGAAGAAATTAAAAAGCAGACAATGGACGATTTTCGCAAAGGGAACATTCACATTCTTGCCGCTACCAGCGTTGTGGAAGTTGGAGTCGATGTGCCGAATGCTACCTGCATGGTTATCGAACACGCAGAGCGTTTTGGCTTGTCTGCGCTTCACCAATTACGCGGCAGGGTAGGGCGAGGGCAGGAGCAATCATATTGTTTTTTGGTTTACTCAGACGAGCTTACCGAAGACGGCATTAACAGATTAAAAGTTATTTTCGAAAACAACGACGGCTTTGCCATTGCCGAAGAAGACCTCAAAGCACGCGGCCCCGGTCACATTATCGGCACAGAACAATCCGGCTATTTGGTCTTGGGACTTGCAAACCCTGTCCGTGATATTTCCGAACTCCAGCTCGCCCGAATTGACGCTTTCTCGATGCTTGAAAACGACCCTTCTCTTTTGCTGCCCAATCACCGAATTGTTGCAAGAGTGTTGGAAGAAGCCCCTCCTTTTAGCGAAGCTGTTTTGTAGATTGGAGAATCTTTCCTGCTATTTCATATTATTTATTTCTTTTTCTCCATCTTTTTAATAGAAATATCCATTTGCGGTTAAAAGAAACTCATGAGAAAATATCAGTATATGTTTTGTTGTGCTTTTTTTAGAAGAAGCTTGTTTTTGGTGATAAGTGAGTTATATTGCTATTGCAAGCGTTTTAAAGTAACTTGCGGTTTATTTTTTTTTAAGGTGGTGTATTAGTGAAAAAGGTTCTTTCCTTAAATACCAACAACAATAAATTTAAGGAAGATCGTTTTAACGTTTCTCATACTAATATTAACTTGCTAAATAGTGCCCTACCCCTCCCCCCCCCCCCCCCCCTCTTTCTTTCAACTTTTTTTTCTTTTTTTTTTTTTTTTTTTTTTTTATTTTTAATTTC
>WQWD01000138.1 GCA_009785545.1 Treponema sp.
CATAGGTTTTATATGTAATCTTTTCACTCTTTCCTTTGCTCATGTGAAAATTTTATCATATTATTTTTAGAAAAGCTACAAAAAATGGGGCTGTCCAAAAACTACTTTTCAGACAGCCCCTTTATGGCAATTATTAGTTTAATAGGTTATTTTCAAGCAGTAATTATATATTCTAAAACATTTTGTTGTTCAGGCAATAACCCTGCAAAGGTTTCCAATTTAGCCGCTTGAATACGTTCCCTATCACCGATTGTTTGGTGGTTTGCGTAGTGGTCTAGCATTTCATCTGTTAAGTGTCCAGTTTCACCTTTCAATAATTTTTTATCCAGTTTTTTCACCATGTATGCCGTAAAGAAGTGTCTCCAGCCATGAAAGTCATATTCTTTTGCTTTGTCTTTTGTATAGCCTGCTTTTACAAGAGCAACGCGAAGCCATTTTACAAATGCTTTATTTTGCATAGGTGCATCATCATTTTTTTCAGACCAAAATACATAACTGTCAGGATTTACGCCCCAAGGGTTTTGTTGTACAAGTTCAAATAATCCTTTTATTAAACCTGCGAATGGTATTTCGACGGTTCGTGGTTCAAGGTTTTTTGTCCGCTTTCTTTTGTCTATTGGATTCCATGAATGACTGACATATAAACAATCCGCCCCTATATCCTTAAATTGCAATGCCAGAATTTCACCACTTCTCATTCCAGTCACGGAAGCAAGCATATTGGCAAGCTTAGCCCTTTCATTTTTCCACGGTGTGCGAAAAACAGCAGAGGCGACTGAGGGAGTTAGAATTTTTCTTGAAGTTTCATCTCCAGAAAAAAGCAAATGCCCTCTTGTTGGGTCTTGTTCAATCATGCCTTTAGAGAACGCCCATCGTAGGGCTTTTGTTCCTGCTTTTATTACTATGTTTTTTCTTGCGGCGGACTTATCCATATCCCCCATGTGGGTAATAAATGCGTCAATATCAACAGCGCTTATTTCGCCTAAGTACTTTTCTCCAAAAAACGGTTTCCAGTACTGGTCTATGGACTGGCTTTGTTTCTTGCAATGCAGTTTGTGTATACCATGCTTTTTCCGCAATTTTTCTTTGATGTAAGGCGAAGTACCCCATTCCCAAAAACCTTTTAAGTACGATATAAAACTTTCAGCGGCAGGAGTTTCTTTCATAATATAACTTTGCAACCAGCCTAACCGTTTTAACTCTGAAAGTATTGTAACGGCTTCTTTATTTGATTTAATCTTGATTACCGTTTCTTTTATTGCCAGTTCGTGAAAGGCAGGGGTCTTTTGTGGAACTCCATCACGAAGCCACTGTAAAGCGACTTGCGTTGCCTCTTCTTCGGTTTTCTTTTTAGTAGAAATACCGGGCATGAATTTTCCCTGTGGGTTTTTAAACTGCACAAGAAAATACGGTCTGTCTGCTCTTTTGTAAACAGAGAATGGTAAAGCGTTCATATAGCGTACCTCAAATAACCGATGCAAAAGTGTTCTGCCACTTTTTCTGTCGGTCGTTTTTTATACTTTAATATCAACGCCCTATATAGGGTAGTTTTTGCCGTAACTCCTTGTAACACAAAGACTTAGCAAATGAACCGCGCAAGGATCGAACTTGCGACCCGCAGATTAAGAGTCTGCTGCTCTACCATCTGAGCTAGCGGTCCAGTTTAACTGTTATAGTATCAAAAAACAGCAATTCGATCAATTGACACATGACAAAAAATTTGCTACAGTTTAGTAAAAGCGGCAAGCGAGAGTGGTGGAATTGGCAGACACGCTAGACTTAGGATCTAGTGCCGTAAGGTTTAAGGGTTCAAGTCCCTTCTCTCGTATAATGGGTTGTCCGAAAAGTTGGTTACTTTTCGGACATCGCTAAGTCGCTTCTCTCGTAAAGGTAATCCGATCAACTAAAAATCATTCATTTCAGGATCACCCGGAGGGAAAAGATATAAATCCGGCAATTTAAAAGTCCTGTTCAGTGCGTATGATCGGGCATTGTGAAACTTGCTTGTCACTGAAAGGTTGAAAAAGTGATTTAATGTTTCATAATCTGGAGAATGAATTCTTAGCGAGAATTTAAACTCTTGGGTAACTTCGGGGGCAACGGCGTTAATCGGAGCCGGCCAGAAACTGAAAAAGCCGGGTGTGCTTGAAATCATTTTGAAAGGATTTTGCCAGTTGCTGTTCCTCATGCCTATCAATTCCCCCTCGTGATAAAGAGATACTTCAATGCCTGTAACAGGTTCAAAACTCGCTCCGTTAAAAATACGGCCGGAAATGGTTGGGATGTCAAATATTGGATGATTAGCTCGTGATATGGCTTGCTGACTGCCGTCATGAGGGGATGTCGGCCTTAAATTATGATTGACAAGGCGTAACCCTTTGTAAACAAGCGAAGTTATATCCGCTTCTATTTGCTGGTGTTTTAAGCCGGTATGATCTATTCGGGAAAAACCCCTGTTTGAAACTATGTAATGAGGATCGATACGATTTAGTGTAAAACAGGTCGTATCAATTCTGCATTGATAACATAAACAGTAATTATCCGGATTACCGCTACTTTCTATACCATCAAATATTTTTTGTACCAGCTCAAAAACAATGTCTTCATATAAATTGTGAATGTCCATTTTAACCCTCCTGAGACTCTAATTTCGTTACTCTTTCCAGTATATCATATACTTTTGAAAAAGTCTGTATATTTTTTGTAAATTTTTGATCGATAAACAGTCTTATAGTATAAAGTGTTTTTACAAAAGCGTTAACAGTTTGTCTATCAAATGCGCTGGAACTGCCGGAAAAATCACATTTTTCGTCTATTATATGCAGACCTGTTTCAAATGATACTGGTTCTGGAATATCGATAATTATATCTTCGCTTTTAATATCCAGCCCGTCTTTTATCAATAGGGATGCGGCCTTTTCTTCAAGCTGTTTACGCCGGCTGACATCAAATAAAAAAGTGTTTTTGGGATTTGAAAAGCCGGTGTCTTTTGAGGAAATTTCAGCCGCTGTTATGAAGATTCTTCCTTCACGCACGGCATCAATTAGATTAGAACTTAACTTTTGTTTTGACGAGTCTTTGGATTTAATAAGCGAAAAAAGACTCATATCATCAAGATCGTAGAGGTCTTCGCCTGTAATATCGCCGGATTCAAGGCTGTTGATCAACGCTTTTTTTACCATCGCTGTGGCGGCTCGCACCTGTTTATGCCAGTAAACAGTCCGATACATCAAATATTTTGAAAAAAGAACGGCTTCAACATTTGGAATTAGACGAGAATCGATATTTACGCCTCTGTGTTGATCGGGGTAAAGCCTTGAAAGGATAAAATCGACATCCTGAGCGCCGTAAGGGACGCCGCAATATCTGGCATCTCGATTCAGATAATCAAGTTTATCGGGATCGAGTGCGCCTGAAAGCAGCTTCCGGTAAAATTGAAGCTCCTTTCCCTGAATGTTTATTTCTTTGTCCACGATTGCGGCTGTAAGCTCAGGGCACGCGCCCGCCGCATTTACAAGGGATTTCATCGGGTCTTTCAAAATAATAGCGCCGGTAAGAGTTTCGTGGGATAAAAGTGACAATTCTTTTAAAGAGTGAGTGTACGGAAAATGGCCAAGATCATGGAGCAAGCAGGCTGCCAGAAAAGATTTGATACCATCATGCGTGAGCCACTGCGAAGCGCCCCGTTCGGCAAGATTTTGCAAAAGCCGCCTGCCAATGTGGTAAACGCCTATGGAATGACTGGCTCTTGTGTGAGTAGCTCCCGGATAAACAAGGAAAACCGGCCCCAACTGCATGATCCTGTTTAGGCGCAGAAAAGAAGCGGACTCTGTGAGCTTGGCAAACTTTTCTGTCATGAAAACATGACCCCACAAAACATCTCTGATTGGGTGAGTATAGTCTTCGATCAGCGATGCTTCGATGGAATTTTTCATGTTGATTCATTATAGATTATTTTTAGTTTTTTTGCTAGAATATATGTCAGGTCAATATGCGTAGATTAATTTTAACCTGTTTGCTTTTTACAATTTCGGCTTTAGCCATGTCTCAGGAACAAGCGGCTCAAACTGAGCGGATAAATAGAGGCTCTATCCCTGAAGCTTTGATAAGACCCGCCCGCGGAGAAAGTCCTCGCTTCCCGGTTGATACAGTGATCGGCGAACTTGGTCAAGGCAGGGCAACAGCGGCCGCTTTTGCTTTCGCTAATTCAATCTTGGAAGGGCTGCTTTCATTGGATATGAACCACTCATCTTTAGCTGCCATCAATCCCAATTTAAGGGAAGGCTTTTTGTCAAGCTTGGGGGCAATCGAACCGTTAAGCTACAGAATAGGCGGGGGCAGGGAAGAGCCGGATGGTTCGATTTCATTTCTTGTCAGATTTATCGGCATTGAATACGGGATTTCCGGAGAACTGTATATCAGATTTAGGACTCGGCAAAGCGACGATGGAGAAGGCCCGGTAACGGCAGGAACTTGGGTTTTTGAAGATTTGCTTTTAGATGAAGCTCGAACTAGAGAAGTCGAGCAGCGGGAATCAATTTACAGGCACGATTTTAATCCCTTTGAGAGGTTTTTCTAAACAAAATGGCAGTCCCTGTTGGAAGAATAGAAAAAGAATTTCTCTTAAAGTCACTGTACGATGAAAAACTTTCAATAATATACGTCAAAGACAGAAGTGAATATACCTTAACTCTCGACAAAGAAGCAACTTCGGAAATACATTTACGTCACGATAAACCGCTTGGAAAAATAAAGCCGCATACAAAAATATCTTTTTTGTTTAATTATCGAGGGCAGGCAATCGATTTTACTGTAGAGGTGCTTTCACAAAAAGATGGAATACTTATCTGCAAAACACCGGAGAATCTTTACAAAAATTTGGATCGTAATTATTTGCGTGTTGATACTCCTTCTGACTTAAAAATACTTTTTACATTTAGAGGAGATCGATATAATCTTGCATTTCCCAAAGTTTCAGAATATGAAAGAATCAGGCAGGAAGATCTTGGGCAAAATGTTGATCCTCAAAACCTTTCCAATTTGATAAAACAAATAACGCTATCATTAAAAAATTTTGCTGACGGATACAAGATCGTAAATTTCAAGGACAAAAAACCCGATTCTACCGAAGAACGGATTGTTTCAGAAACAGGAAAAACATTATTCATACCTTCGACGGCTGCGTTTTTGCCCAAATCAGATCCTTATCCCAAAAAAAGACTGATAACAGAAGATATTTTTAAACGTTATTTGGAATCTACAGGAGTAGGCGCAGCGTTTCTTGATGATTCCTGTTCTCGATTTCTAAAGAACAAATTCGACGACGGATTTTATTCTGACGCATGGGTTCCAATTCTTTTTAATGAATATGTTATCGGGTATATTCGTATCTGGATCAATAAAAAGGGGCGTCTTCCTTTTGATTTTCGTGTACTTGACAATATTTATCAGTTTTCAAAAATACTTGCTTTTTCTTTAAAGGAAAACGGATATTTCGAACACGGCAAAATGGAAAACGAAGCTTTCGAAGGCAGTGTGCTTGATATCAGCGCATCCGGCTTGCTTTTCGCTTATCCGCTTGGCTCAAGTATAATCACAACACTTTTAGTAGACGCTGATTTAACAGTAACAATCGAAGCGCCTTATCGCACGATAAGTGTTGTCACAAGAATTGTCCGCCGTTTTAAAGATAAATCCATGTATTACTACGGCTGCCGTTTTATAAACATGGCTCCTGAAGATTTACGTTTTCTTTTTGAACATTTATACGGCAGACAAATTGACTCTGATGATTCGGCGTTTTTGGCTGGACAGGTTTAAATACTGCATCGTACGCAAGGGACTGCGGGTGGCGGGGCTGGCAGGGAAAAACTCCCGCGAAGAGTCCGCTCCAGAGCCTCAGCAGGTAATAAAAAAGCCTTAAATAAATTGGGATTACAATGAAAATATTCTAAATTGCTGAGTCTCTTACACGGGGAGCGCGGGAGATGTTTTTCCCTGCCAGTCCCCGCCACCCGCAGTCCCTTGCGTACAAGCCCTTCTATGGATGTTGTTGACAACTGTTATGTGTTTGTGTGTGTTGTGGGAAGTGTAACTGCAATCATGATTGGGTAAACGCAAACATAATTGGTATACAATCACTTCTTGTAATTGTGCCAAACATCTTTAGCGTACTTAATCAAACCAGCTTGCGAATGGGGAAATGCCATGACTGCGTCTGTGGGTGCGACAGCTAAAGTGCCACAGGGTCTTTGGGCAATTTACATTGTGATAAGCAGAGGCTGTCCCAAAACTTCAGTTTTGGGACAGCTTCCTTAGATTTAAATGAAAAAGCGGCATTTATGACGCTTTTTCGGAAGCCTGTCTCAAAACTGACCGAGTTTTGGGACAGGCTCCTGTGCGTAAATAAACCCCAAACCCATTTAGCAGACATGGCATTTCCCCATTCGCAAGCATGATTGTAACAGGCTTTCAGTTTGTTACAATTACTCCCTTGACAATTATTAGAACAAAATCGTATAATCTGAATAATGATTAAAGAAAGGGCTGTTGCCCGTAAAAGATTAATAC
>WQWD01000139.1 GCA_009785545.1 Treponema sp.
AAAAGCAAATACAACAAAAATTGCAACGATAATGTAAATTACATTTCTTTTATTCTTTTTATTCATCTTCATTCCACTCCTCTAAGGTTAATATAGCCAAAAAGCCGCATACAATTATCTGCTACTATAAAAATACAACAATATCCAGAAAGTAACAAGGAAAATTAGAAAAAATTCGCTTTTTTCCAATTTCGGTAAAGCACCACGCATATCTAACCCATATATAGATATGAAAATTAATACAAACTTTAAAGACAGCGTTTTCACTAAATTATTTAGCGAACCCGACTTACTGCGGGAGCTGTACTGCGCACTCGAAGGGACTACTCTCCCTCCTGACTTACCGGTTTCCATTAACACACTCGAAAATGTAGTGTTTATGGATTTATACAACGACATCTCTTTTGAGATCGGCGGAAAGCTTGTTGTTTTGCTCGAACATCAAAGCACCATCAACCCTAACATGGGACTGCGTCTCCTTCTCTACATTTCCCGTGTACTTGAAAAGATTGTCACAGGGCAAAATCTTTATTCGGGAAACAGCCTGTCCATTCCATGGCCTGAGTTTTTCGTTCTGTACAACGGCAAAGAACCTTATCCCGACAATGACACTCTGCGTTTATCGGATTTATTTGAAAAACCGCATGATTTAGGGCTTCCAAAAAAAGCACTTCCGCTGTTAGACTTGGAAGTAAAAGTAATAAACATCAACGAAGGCAAAAACGAAGCTATTGTTAGCCGTTGTAAAAAACTTGCAGAGTACAGTGCGTTTATTGCTAAAGTGAGAACTTTTGAAGAGGATTTGAAGGATATAGAAAAAGCTGTAAAAGCGGCTATTAAATATTGCTCAAGATATGATATACTGAAAGAGTTCTTGGAAATTCACGCTTCGGAGGTTTTGAATATGTTACTAACTGAATGGAACACAGAAGACGCTCTCGCTGTACGATTTGAAGAAGGTATGGAAAGAGGTATAGAAAAAGGCGTTGAAAAAACGTTAGATTTAATCGCTCAGGGTTATTCGATTGATGAAATCAGAGAACGCCTGACGTACAAGACGACTGGTAGAGAAGACAGAAAACCTCTCTAATTGTTATATAGCCCTTTAATTTTACTTATTGGAGGCTGTCTCAAAACTGACCGAGTTTTGGGATAGGCTCATTGTACAAGGAATTGAATAACTCCTTGTACAATAAGTAAAATTAAAGAACTATATAATGCAAAGACACTGTTTAGCGAATTACACAAATTAAAAACCCGTGTAATTCGCCGTTTAAAATTTTACTCTTCTGTTTTTTCCTCTACCTCTGTCTTTTCTTCTTCAGCAGGTTTAGGTGCGGCTTTCGCAGCGGCAGGTGTGGCTTTTTCGGAAGCAGGCGTTTCCTTTGCAGAAGCCAGTGCGGCTTTTGCGGAAGAGCTTTTCGCTCCGGCGGGTTCCTTGCCCGGAAAGATTTGCAGTCTTAGTTTTGTATCAAGCTCTTTCAGGAAATCGGGATTTTGTTCAAGGTATTCTCGGACATTTTCTCTGCCCTGCCCTATTTTTTCATCGTTGTATGAATACCAAGCTCCGCTTTTTTTGATGAGGTTGTATTTTACAGCACAGTCCAAAATACTGCCTGTAGTAGAAATTCCTTTGCCAAACATCAATTCGATTTCGGTTTTTCTGAAAGGCGGCGCAACTTTGTTTTTTACAACTTTTACACGCACTCTGTTGCCGATAGCGTCAGTGTCCTTGCTGACTTCGATTGTTTCAACTTTACGAACTTCGAGCCGTACCGATGAATAAAATTTAAGTGCGTTTCCGCCGGTTGTGGTTTCCGGGTTTCCAAAGAAAACGCCGATTTTCATTCTGATTTGATTGATGAAAATCAAAATGGTGCGGGATTTACTGATCGTAGCTGTAAGTTTTCGTAAGGCTTGGCTCATCAGGCGTGCTTGAGCGCCCATTTGAGCGTCGCCCATGTCGCCGTCAATTTCCGCTTTTGGGGTAAGCGCCGCCACAGAATCAACTACGATAACATCTACAGCACCTGAACGAACAAGGCTTTCTGTAATTTCCATCGCCTGTTCTCCGTGATCAGGCTGAGATACCCACAAATCTTCCGTGTTTACACCAAGATTTTTAGCGTAAACGGGATCAAGGGCGTGTTCCGCATCCACAAATGCGGCGTTTCCGCCAAGCCTTTGCGCTTCGGCAATTACGTGCAGCGCAAGAGTGGTCTTTCCCGATGATTCAGGGCCGAAAATCTCGATGATACGCCCTCTGGGGTAACCGCCAATTCCAAGCGCCTCATCGAGCAAGATGGAGCCCGAAGGAATTGTTTCAACACTGATACTGGAGCCGGAGCCCAGTTTAATTAATGATCCCGCGCCAAATTGTTTATCAATCTGGAGTCGGGCCGCTTCCAGAGCTTTTGCTTTTTCCTCGCTTGATGCGTTAGGATTGCCTCTGGTTTTTTCTGATTCACTTGATTTTGCCATAATTATCTCCTCCCTATTAATGGCGCGGATATGCGTGGTGCTTTACCGAAACTGAGAATATTTTATCATATTTCGATTTTTTTTGCTAGATGTTACTACAAGTATGTCAAGTAATTTTTGTATCAAGGATGATCGTTACCGGGCCGTCATTTGTATACGATACCATCATGTGGGCTTGAAATTCTCCGCTCTCACATTTTATTTGTTGATTTTTGATTGCTTCAATGAAATATTTGTATAATTGCTTTGCTTTTTCTGGCTGCGCTGCCATATCCCATGAAGGTCTTCTGCCTTTTCTGGTCTCTCCCATCAAAGTAAATTGTGATATGGCAAGAACTCCCACATTCAAACCTTCAGAGAGCAAATCTTTTAAAGACAGATTCATTTTTCCGTCATTATCATCAAAAATCCTAAGGTTTGGTATTTTTTCCGCCAGCCAGTCGGCGTCAGTATTATTGTCGTTATGCGCAACACCAAGATACACCAAAAAACCATTGTCGATTTTACCTTTAACAATGTTCTCAACACTAACCGAAGCATTTAGTACACGCTGAACAACCGCTCTCATTTTATAGTCCTTTAATTTTAACTGTCAAAATTAAGATTTCAAAGCTGTAATTTGTACCAATTCGTCAAATTCATTGTTAATATTATTTTCAGGTTCACTGTCAATATTTTTTCCCCGTACTTTGATCACCCCATCATTGCCGTCAACAGTAAAAACAGTTCCGGCTTTCCAGTTTACAGCGAGGATTAATTCGGACAGAGGAGATTCTATTTCTTTTTGAATGGTACGGCGTAAAAGTCTGCCGCCGTATTTTGGATCCCAGCCTTTGTCGGCAAGAATTTGTTTTGCTGTATCTTTTATTTTTAAGTTGTAATGTTGTTCGTTTAACCGGGCGGAAAGTTCCACTAATTCAATGTCCAAAATCGCTTCGATTTGTTTTTTGTCGAGTGTGTTAAATACAATAGTTTCGTCGATTCTGTTTATAAACTCAGGGCTGCATATTTTTTTTAGCTCACAAAGTGCGGCATCTTCGATGTCAGCAGTGCTCATAAGCCCTGAATTTTGCGTAAATCCAAGTTTTGAATTTTTTGTTATTTCTCTGACTCCTGCATTACTTGTCATTATTATAATCGTGTTGCGGAAGCTTACAGTGTGTCCAAGATTATCTTTTAACTCGCCTTCTTCCAATACTTGAAGGAGAATGTTAAAAACATCGTGATGTGCTTTTTCGATCTCATCAAATAAAATTACCTGATAAGGGTTTCGTCTGATTTTTTCTGTTAACATTCCGCCTTCTTCATAACCGACAAAACCGGGAGGCGCACCGACAAGGCGTGAAGCGTTGTGTTTTTCCATGTAGTCAGACATATCGATTCGTAAAAGAGCATTCTCGTCAGCAAAAAGCGCTTGAGCCAGTTTACGTGCAAGTAACGTTTTGCCGACACCTGTGGGGCCTAAAAAGATGAATGAACCCATAGGACGGCGAGGCGAAGAAACTCCTGCTCTGGAGCGCCGTATGGCTGAGGCTATTTTTTTAATTGCGTCATCCTGCCCGATAACCCATTTTTTTATTTCTGTCTCTAAAGATATTAATTTGTTCGCTTCTTTATCTTCAAGATGTCTTACAGGAATACCTGTTGTTTCTGTTATAATAATGCGTATATCTTCTTCTGTTACAACAGGCAGTACATTTTTTGACGCATTTTCCCACGCAAGATGAGCGTCATCAAGTTTCGTTCTCAAAACACGGACTTTATCCCTAAGAACAGCGGCGTTTTCATAATCCTGAGTGCTGACATATTTGGTTTTTTCTTCACATAACGAATCTATTTCTTCATGAAGGCTTGATATTTCCGGCGGCTGGTTTGAGTTTTCAAGTTTTCTGAAAGCCGCAGCTTCGTCAAGAATGTCAATCGCTTTATCCGGCATATATCTGCCTGAAATATAACGTTGGGCGAGTTTTGCTGCCAGTACAACCGAGTTTTCGTCATACTTTACATGATGATGTTCTTCATACTTTTTTTGTATACCTTTTAAAATTTCCAGAGTATCATCAAAAGCAGGTTCTTCTACAATAATTGGCTGGAAACGCCTTTCCAACGCTGCGTCTCTTTCAAAATGCCTGCGGTATTCAGCAAGCGTTGTAGCGCCAATGCAGCGTATTTCGCCTCGGGAAAGCCCCGGTTTTAACATATTTGAAGCGTCCAAAGTGCCTTCAGCTCCGCCCGCCCCGATAATCGTATGAATCTCGTCGATAAACAAAATGATGTTTCCAGCCTGAGTTGTTTCTCTGATTATTTTTTTTATGCGTTCTTCAAATTCACCTCGATATTTTGTTCCGGCTACCACAAGCCCCATATCAAGAGATAAAACACGCTTGCCGCTTAAACATTCAGGAACAGCTTCACTTGCCAAAATCTGAGCCAAACCTTCGACAATGGCGGTTTTTCCTACACCCGGCTCCCCAACTAAAATTGGATTGTTTTTTGTACGGCGTGAAAGAATACGTATAACACGATTGATCTCGGCTTTTCTGCCTACAACAGGATCCATCTTGCCGGCTTTAGCGATTGCTGTTATGTCACGAGAAAAGGCATCCAGAGCAGGAGTAAGCACTGGATAAGACGCCGGTCTTACACGAGGAGGGCGTTCAGTTTCAAAATCACTTTTGTGATGAACTGCCGCTCTTTCTCTTGTGTGCGCATACTGCCTCTCTGCAGCGTATTCTTTTCTGAACGTTGTTTGAATGATGACACGTAACATATCGGTATCCACAGCACGCTGATTCAAATAAACCTGAACGCTTGAATCCTGTTCACGCATTGCCGCAAATAAAAGATGTTCAGTACCCAAGTACACGCTTCCCATCCCTCTGGCTTCTTCCGTAGCGATGTCGAGCATGGTTTTTGTGCGTTTAGACGGAGGCACTTCCCCTCTGATTATCAGACCGGGTATACGTGGAATCGAATTTTCCAAAAGGTTTAAAAATTCCTGCGTATCTATTCGTAAAAACAAAAGCGCCTTACAAGCCGTTCCTCCGCCGTCTTTTAACATGGCGATAATAATATGTTCCGGCAAAAGCTGATCTGAGTTAAATCTTTTTGCTTCATCCTGCGCATTTATCGAAAGAAGTCTCTGAACCCTTGGAGTTAATCCCTTAAACACAACTTTACCTCTTAAAAATAATATCGCCAACTTGAACGCCGGCTCTCTCAAACCAATTTTGCGGAACTTCCAAAGCATAACGGACTGATCTGCTTGAGACAACCGGCACTATGTTATGCGGAAACATATTTTGTATATCAACAATTCTTCCGTCAAAGGTAATATAAGCGATAGACAATGGAATATACGTATTTTTCATCCAAAACGACAAGATTTGATCATTCTCAAAAACAAACAACATTCCTTCGCCGTCAGGCAGCGATTGCCTGAACATTAAACCCCGTTCACGAGTTTCCTGCGTATCGGCAATTTCCGCCATTACAACGGCTATAACCTGCCCGTCTCTTTCGATTGTAATTTCCCGCACAGGAAGCCGTCCTTCGGCGCAGGATACCAGCGGAAAACATATTATCAGGATTAATTTTAACATCGAGTTACGTGAAAATACACGCTTTAAGTTTTTAATAGTATTCATGTTAATTATTTTAGTTTGTGAATCAGAATTCATTTAAAAATTCCTGACGTAGTCTGGATTGATTTGATTCGACAAGACCTGATTCATGGAGAATATCGTTAAACGTAATTCTGTCGATATATCTGACTGTAAGAGGGCGTTCGATAGCAATTCTTGTATTCGGTGTTTCCCAAATTGCCGCTCTTGGATTTAAACTGTCTGGCTGGCCGTACCTTTCAACAAATTGGGTAAATACCGAATAATGATCGATAAGATCTGTATTTAAGGTAAATGACATAATAAAAACTCTGTCGTCTCTTAATTGGAAAAAAGCACGCCTGATAAAAGATGAACCTGTGGTTTCTACCAGACTTTGTTCCCGAATGGGGAGGAAAGAAACATCCCTTGCCCCTCTGAAATTAAAATATCTGTCTTCCAACAG
>WQWD01000140.1 GCA_009785545.1 Treponema sp.
TCCTGACGGAGCTAACAGACGCCGTGTCTTACTTGAGTTCCGTACTCGTGACGCATTCGTTTTCTCGCCTAATGTGCCAAAGGGCTTTGGGCATATCGAATCACTATTTCTTGAATTTGACAATACCGTACCGATAATTGGCACGCCGGTAATACTACAGGGCAGCCCTTCCGACATTGGTGCGGGAAATATAGAAACTGCTCTAGGCGACTATTTTGATTTTGCCGGAGGTTCGTCAATATCAGGATTTGTAACAATGCGTATCGTTGTTCAAGCGCCTGCAGGTCTTAGACATATCAGATTACGCAGCGGCGATGACAATATAGATCTTCTTGCCGCCTCAAATAACCCGGGTTTTAATAACATCGAGCCTTGGCTGAGCGCCGTAAGGCCGTTCCAGAGTGACGGCGATGAATATACGCTTTTTATTCCCATAAATACAGCAGTGTTGGATAGCTCGCCTGACGCAACTCGTTTTGGAAGCGGCTTTCCGTTACTTACTTTCCCCTTCCCGCTTGAGCTTCAGCTTGCCGACAATACTGATCCTTCGCCGTTTATGGCGCAGAACAATTACATTCTGCGAATAGACAACCGTCATCCGCTTGGAAGATACACAGGCTCGCTGACTGCGATTAATCACTTGCATACTATAGCAGGGCAAGCGTCGGATCATGGTCCTGGCGTAACTGTTCAGGGAATTGATCGAGTGGTTGTTTTCTTCTCTCGTACTGATGGTTTGTTTGACGGTTTTGGAACTCCGCTGACATCGAATGGAACACCAAGTAATCCTTCCGCTGTCGGATGGAGAACTGACATGAATGTACTCGAAGATCATGAAGGCACTGTGGCTGGAATTACCCAACAAGGAACACCTCGAGTCTTGCCATTTTTCCCCACAAATTTTGACTTGGGAGGAACAGGTATTCAGGTAAACCTTGAAGGAGCCGGTGCTTTTTCCGGAAGTTTAGGTTCTCCGCCTTTGCATAATTGGCATATAAGCAATTTTGATTTTTCCAATTTTGCTGACGGTCTGCTTTATGTAAACTATGTTATTATTGATCGTGCGGGCAATGCCACGTTTTACAGAGAAGAAATATTCCTGGCAGTAAACCGTCCGGTTATTCGGGCTGTTGAGCTTGGTACTACTATCGGATTGGGGACTACATTCTCCGCTCGAAATTTGCCGCACGGCCCGCTTGATCCGGTAGATTCAAACTTTAGAGTACGCAACAATAATTTTACCCTAAGGCTTGATGTTACAAATCCTTTGGGTGTTCCCATAACCGGCGCTCTTTCTTACGATATTGCCCATGTTACACGTGTATCGAATACTCCAATCCCTGCCAGCCAAATGGAGGCAGGTCGTGTATATCGGATAGCTTACAGGGGAACTTCAATCGGACTCGGAGCTGTGGATTGGGTTAATTACGGCGTTCTTGTAGATTTGTCTGTCCCTGTTGACGGAACCCTGATAAACCCTGAAGGTATTACTTTTGTTGCGACTCGTAACGGTAGCCCGGCAAACGATGGTCTTGTTTATGAATATGAAGTCCCGGCAGTTGGTCCAAGAAGGCAGGTAAACACCTGGACACCTGCGACCCAAATCAACTTTGGCAGTACTTCATTTGGTTCTGCCCCAACGTTAATAAGTGACTCTGTAAAAGTGATGCCGCCGGAAGGAGCAGGCGTAAATTATGCCTTCCAAAATGACCGCTACTTCCTTGTGAGGGTTAGCAATACGGCAACAACACCGCATATCACTAGTGCGGCCCTTGTAAGAGTTGACGTTCACAATATTGATTCAAGGCCTCCTGTACTGAACATAGCTGATTTTGGATACAGAGCGGTTGGTAGCATAGGCAACACGCCGATTCAAAACTTTGCGGACAGAGATATCTTGCGGCTTGGCGAGACTGCCGCCGAGTATAACATGAATATTGTTATGGCACCCAATGGAGAAAGAAGAGGTTATGTGCAATACCATTGGCACGGCGACACCCCAAGGGCAGATGTCAGCGGAAGGATAATTTTCCGGGGCATGGCAGCAGATAACAACCGTATTACCGGAATGTCGGTAACAATCGGCGGTGTTACAACTCAATTGGCAACATGGGGTACAGACGGACTTGTCCGAGAGGCAAGCTTAGGCAGCGTCCAGGCAATGGGAAATGACGGTTCTACAGATCAGTTTGGTTTTGATGTTTCCTATCAGACAAACACGCTGAATTTCAATCATGTGTTTAACTGGGAATTAGCATGGGACAGTTCAAGATTAACCGGAATGGTTGGAAATAATGTGCCCATCATTTTTACGGTAACAGATGGTGTGCAGAATACGCCTCAGACAATCAACGTGAATGTTGTTCCGTATATTACGGAAATCAGCACTCCGTTAAGTGCGGCGTTTGCGGTAAATCCGTCTGCTTTTAACCGTTCCGCAAGAGGCTGGTATCCTGTGCGTGAAAATGATTTAATAACGATCAGAGGATTTAACCTTGGAGGAGTCGGTGCTACACCGGCAGTGACCTTGGCAGGGACAAATCTTTTTATGGGAACGTCAACATCGACGCAAATTCTGGCTAATATCGGAGAAACCGCCCAATCTGGTCCTTTAGTGGTAACAATAAACGGAATTCAGTCGCTTAACAACCGCAGTAATAATGCGGCTCACTACAACCGCGAACCGAATAACCTTAACAACAACTTGCTTACAAACGCTCGTTATATGTATGTGTGGCAGACAGGGTTTTTACTTAACGCTCCGGTACTTGATAATCCCGTTATGCAAATGAGGTATGACGGAACCTGGAATTTAGCCTATGCCCGCTTTCACCACGGTCCTATTGGTACGGGATTGGGGACTATTAATGCCGGGCAAGTGCGTATCATGAGATCGCTTGGAACCGCCGCCAACGCCACCGCCGCTATTACTGATACCGTAGTACGGCAAGGCGGACAGAGATATGTTCATATTGGGCTGGCGACAGACGGGTTCGGAGATTGGTTCGTAGCAGCTTCTAACATTGCTTCTCCTATTGACGGATTGCAAAATTTTGTTATACATACCAGAGAGGAAACAGGGATACTTAATACCGCTCCCGCTCAATCAAATTTTCATGGACTTCGCCATCGGAATTTAATACGATTGACCGGAGACCCCGAACGCATTAGAGCCCCAAGTGTTTTTGCTCAGACTCCCGGTAACGGCACTGCTCAGGGCAGTATCGCCGCAGCTTCAAGGGTTTTGGTTGGTTATTTTGACACAGTAGGCAACAATAATGCGCTGTTTTTCCGCTATGGATTAATTGGCGGCACTAATGCAGAGATTTCTGCAACTGCCGGTTTTGGCGGTAATTTCCCAAATAATCCATCTCCGCCAAATTCCAACGACAATTTTGATCCTGTTACCCATTTGTTTACACCGTTTATAGCGGGCGAAGACGCTGGCAGACCTCAAGTAGTGGCGCATAGCGGCACTACACACCAAGGGAGCCAGCACGTTGCTGTTGGCGCTTTGGGCAACGGGCTCCCGGTAATCGCATGGTTCGACAGGGTAAACCAAACATTGGTATTCTCTCACGGCAACTCGGCTCCTACAACAACTCAGCTTGACTTGGCTACAAGTATTTCTGTTACCAGCACCGCTGATTGGCAAAACAACGCACGAATCATTCACTATGGCGCAGGTTCGCACGTCAGCATGGCAATTGACGGCAATAATGTTGTTCACATTGCGTACCACGATGCTGTTAACGGCGGGCTTATGTACGCACGGATTTATCCCACCGGATCAGGCACTAGTTTAATGCCGGATATGAGTAGAATATATGTGGCAAGAGTAGACACCTTCCTTTCGGCAGGGATACGCTTGACAATTGATGTTCGCAGAGAAACTCACGGAACCTCAACTTTTTATGTGCCGTATATTTCTTATTTCCATAACACCTTTGCAGAAACCAGAAACCCGATCAGGGTTGCGTGGCTCAGACCGGATTCAAGCGGGGGAATGTCTATACGTCATGGTACATTCGGAGGCAATTTACCGTTAGGTTCAACAGCTAACCTAACGCCCGGAAGCATTGCCGCCGCAGCATTCCCTGAACACAGCTTTACCGGAGAATGGGAAATAATGACAGTGCCTGCGTATCATGTACCAACCGCTGTTGATTTTGTCGGAATCGGTGTCCCTAGAACCGGCAGATTTTTCGCTCCGACAAACTCCGGTCAAGCGCCCAACAATGTCAGCAACTTGGCAAGAGCCGGCAGCTTTGCAACTACTCTCACAGCATTACACAGAAGCGTTCTTGTCGGTTACATGACTTTAAACAATTTTGAAGGGGCAGTACTGAAGTATAGTATTTGGGACTAAGCCATCGATATTGAAATATGTAAAGCATGAAGGACACGGAGTAATCAACCACCCCGTGTCCTTTGTTTTTGTGTCAAGTTTAAACAAATGCGTTTGTTGCAGTTTGCGCAAACTTCCAAATCTTGCGCAAGGATTCTGCGGCTTTTTCTGCCTGTTCTTTCTTGGCAAAAACCCCAAAACAAGTAGACCCCGCCCCTGAAAGCCCGGCAAACTCGGCTCCTAAATTTTGCAAGCTTGAAATTATTGTATTGTAAATATTTTTTTCTGTTTTCGGAAAAATATCTAAAAAATCATTTCTAAATTTTTCCCATCGAAATAACTCTCCACGCTCTCTGTTAATCTCCGTCTCCTCTGTGTAAAACCTCTTTGATTGCTCTCTATGCTCATCAAACAGGCGGTACGCTGCCGCAGTATGACTTGGAAAACCGGGGTTAACAAGTGTCAAAAAAAGAGAAGGAGCTTCAACTGCCTCGATATGTTCGCCTCGCCCGGTTACCCATGCCGCAGGAGTTTCGTGGAGAAAAAAAGGAACATCGCTGCCCAATGCCGCCCCCAATTCAAAGAGGCTTTCCCTCTCCAATGGAAAACCGGCAAGTTTGTTCAAAACAAGCAAGGCAGATGCCGCATTGGAAGAACCGCCGCCAAGGCCGCTGCCAAGAGGGATGCGCTTTTCTACTGTTATTTTAAACCCCCGATTAAAGCCGGTTTTTTCTCTGAAAAGAGAGATTGCTTTAAATATGATGTTATCCCGCAAAGGTACATCGCAAGATTGCCCCTTCATGGTAATTTCAATCACATTTTCCTCATGGGTAGGTGAAAAATGCAGAGAGTCACCAAAGTTTACGGCAAAAAAGAGGCTTTCGAGGTTGTGAAATCCGTCAGAACGCTTGTTTTTTATCACCAAATGCAGGTTCACCTTAGCAGGGGCAAAAATTGTCAGGTCTTTAAGTAATTCGCTCATATTACAAGTTATCACAAAATCACTCAAATTGCAAAAAAAACAAAAAATTTTTCAGTTTCGGTCAAGCACCACGCATATCTAACCCATTAATAAGTATAAAAAAACACAGGAGCGTAATATGAGTGTAATGGCTTATATGCCCTATGGGGCAGGCGGAATTATTATCCGGGTTGAGACGGATATACGGAGAGGGATTCCAGGCGTCGATATTTCGGGGCTTGCGGAAGGAGCTGTCAGAGAGGCGAGGGAACGTGTGCGGGCGGCATTTCGGAATTCAGGGTTTTGTTTTCCGCAAGATAGGATTTTGATCAATTTGGCTCCGGCAGGGCTGAAAAAAGACGGAGCATCGCTTGACTTGCCGATAGCGCTTTCGGTGATGGCGGCTGCGGGTATTGCGCCTGTTTCTGGCGATTTGCTTGTGATGGGAGAGCTAGAGCTTTCCGGAAAGATACGCCCTGTACGTGGTGTGCTTGCGGCAATTGTGGCAGGGCTGGCAGAGGGCATTACAGAATTCATTGTTCCCGCAGAAAACGCAGGAGAAGCGGCAATCCTTGCATCTTCGGGAAGCCTCGCAGAAAAGGGAGCGCGTTTTGTTGCGGCGGAAAATTTACAAAGTGCTGTTGCCGCTTTGTTTATCAGAGAAGAACAAGGCACTCTGCCGGCTTCATTGGAATCGGCACTTTCGCAAAATACTCACGGCAGTTTTGAAAGCAATTTCGGAGGCGATTTTGAAGGCGACTTCGCCAATGTCCGGGGGCAGCCAATTTACAAAAGGGCGCTGGAAATTGCCGCAGCCGGCGGACACAACGTATTGGCATTCGGGCCTCCCGGTGCGGGAAAAACAATGCTCGCCAGAAGGCTTCCTTCGATAATGGCTCCGCTTACTCCCGAAGAGGCCGTTGAAGTAACACGGCTTTACAGCCTTGCCGGGCCGTTTTCGGCTAACAACGAAAACAATTCTTATCGGTTTATAGACAGCCTTATCACGAAAGCGCCGTTTCGCGCTCCGCACCATTCAGCGAGCGCTGAAGGTATACTTGGCGGCGGCAGAATACCTCGACCCGGGGAAATCAGTCTTGCTCACTTTGGAGTGCTTTTCCTTGACGAAGCGCCGGAGTTCAGAAGCAATGTATTACAAGCACTCCGGGAGCCGCTGGAAGACAGAGTGATCAGCATTGTCAGAGCAGAAGGCCCGATGCGTCTTCCTGCGGAATTTCA
>WQWD01000141.1 GCA_009785545.1 Treponema sp.
ATCAAGATTTTCTCTTGTTGAATGAAGTTCTTTAAGACGAAGATCTGTAAGTCTGATTTCTCCCTGTAATTGCTGTTTTTTTAACATCAATGTAGGCAGATAGCGATTAAATCTTTTAAGAGCATCTTTTTGCTTTTTAAGCTCGTTTTTGGTAAGCCGTATCTTTGCCATAGAATTTCCTGTTATTTTTTAGGCCAAAATTTGTTTATCAATTCTGTTCTAAGCCCGGTCTCTTCCGGCACAAAACAATCAGAAAGAATTTCCCAGCCTAAATCAAGAGCTTTTTCCAGCGGAATATTAACGGACAAATCCATCATTCGTGTTTCAAATTGCTCGCCGTATTTAAGAAGTTTTTCATCCCAGTTAGTCATCATAAAACCCATTGCTTTTTTCTCGAGCGTATCCCGGAAAGACGAATATAATTTGATCATGCCGTCCATAAGCGCACGATGATCTTCACGGGTTTTTCCGTTCACCTGCTGTTTAAGGCGTGAAAGCGAACCAAACGGCTCGATACGCCCATTCTTTAGGTAGTACTGCCCTTCTGTAATGTAACCTGTATTGTCAGGAACCGGGTGAGTTACGTCATCACCGGGCATTGTGGTAACGCCAAGAACTGTGATTGAGCCGGCTGTTTCAAAGTCAACGGCTTTTTCATAACGGCTTGCCAACTGGCTGTAAAGGTCGCCCGGGTAACCTCGATTCGAAGGAACCTGTTCCTGAATAATCGAGATTTCCTTCATGGCGTCGGCAAAGTTTGTCATGTCAGTAAGTAAAACCAAAACATCTTTGCCTTGCAAAGCAAACTGTTCGGCAACCGCTAATGACATATCCGGTATCATGAGACATTCGACAGTCGGGTCGCTTGCCGTATGCACAAACATTACGGTGCGTGTAAAAGCGCCGCCGCTTTCAAGAGTGTCCCTAAAATTGAGGTAATCGTCATACTTCAGCCCCATGCCTCCGAGAATGATAACATCGACTTCGGCTTGCATGGCGATACGTGCCAAAAGCTCATTATAAGGTTCGCCCGATACGGAAAAAATCGGAAGTTTTTGAGACACAACCAATGTGTTAAAAAGATCGATCATCGGGATACCTGTGCGGATCATCTCGCGCGGAATAATACGTTGAGACGGATTTACAGAAGGCCCTCCGATTGAGATCATGTTATCTTTTAGTGCAGGCCCGTTATCCCTTGCTTTTCCTGAGCCGGAAAAGATACGCCCCAAAAGGTTTTCGGAAAACGAAACTTGCATAGGGCGGCCAAGAAAGCGTACGGTGTCCCCTGTCGAAATACCTCTTCCGCCGGCAAAAACCTGTAACGATACAATATCGCCTTCCAATCGGTTTACTTCCGCAAGAGAAGTACCAAACACAGTATCGACCTCTGCCAAGTCACCGTAACGTATTCCGTCAGCTTTAACTGTAATAACACTTCCTGTTATTGATTCGATTTTGCTGTAAATTTTATTCATATAATAACCTCATTTTTATGCAGCATTGCTGCAAAGTTAAATCGAAAATGAAACTTCGTTTCATAATAACCTCAATTTATGCAGCATTGCTGCAAAGTTTCATTATAACCTCAATTGTTACTTGTCAAGAATTTTTGACGCTTCTTTATCCAAGCCTTTTGATTGGCTCTCTAATCTGGTTTCAATTTCAGATTCGATTGTGTTAAACCTTTCACTCTGCCACTCGCAGCCGTTGTAATCCAAAAACTTTTGCCTAAGCCTGTTAAACCAAGACCGAGCTTCGTTTTTATCGGTAAATTCAAATTGAGAAGCCAATACACGCAAAAGTTTTTGGAAAACATATTTTTGCCGTTCAGGTTTTACTGCGGCATCTACCGGATCAAAAGAGTTTTGCTGAAAGTAAACTGAGTCAACAAGCTCGCCCTTGAGGTAAACTACAAAGTCTTCGGTACTTGTTCCCTCTTCGCCGACTACTTTCATCATTTGCTCAACTTCAGAGCCACGCCGCATAAAACCAAGGGCGTAATTTACTTTTTCACTTTCGATAATACCCTTGTACTTTGACCATGATTCAAGCGGATGAATAGCGGGAAACTTACGCGCGTCTGAGCGCTCACGGGAAAGTCCGTGGAAAGCACCGACAACTTTTAAGGTTGCCTGTGTAACCGGCTCTTCGAAGTTTCCTCCTGCGGGGCTTACAGTTCCGCCAATCGTTACAGAGCCAAGGTTTCCGTCACGAAGACGCACTATACCCGCTCTTTCGTAGAAACTTGCAATTGTAGATTCCATGTAGGCAGGGAACGCTTCCTCGCCGGGGATTTCCTCAAGACGCCCTGACATTTCACGCATTGCCTGCGCCCAACGGCTTGTCGAATCAGCAAGCAACAAAACGTGAAGCCCCATCTGGCGGTAGTATTCCGCCAAAGTAACGGCAGTGTAAACGGAAGCTTCACGAGCGGCAACCGGCATGGAGGAAGTATTACAAATGATGATTGTTCTTTCCATGAGGGATCGGCCTGTTCTTTCGTCAACTAATTCGGGAAATTCTTTTAAGGTTTCGACAACTTCGCCGGCACGCTCACCACAGGCAGCGATAATTACAATATCAACATCGGCAAAACGGCTTGTGATTTGCTGGAGTACTGTTTTCCCTGCGCCAAAGGGGCCCGGAATACAATAAGTGCCGCCTCTTGCTACAGGGTAAAAAGTATCAACAAGGCGGACACGGGTAACCATAGGATCAACAGGTTTGAGCCTTTCTTCATAACAGTCGATTGCACGTTTTACAGGCCACTTAAAACTAAGCGAAACAGGTATTTTGTTGCCTTTTTCGTCAGTAAGCTCTGCGATTGTGTCTCGAAGTTTATACGTTCCTTGCGGTTTTATCGAAGAAACAGTGTAACTGCCGTACAAGTTAAACGGAACCATTATACGATGGGTAAAAGATCCTTCCGGCACTGTTCCCAATGTATCGGCACGTTCGACTTTATCGCCCGGTTTTGCCGCAGGGGTAAACTGCCATGAGACATCATCGGGAAGCGGATCCATGTAAACGCCCCTTTCCAGAAAGTACCCTGCTTCCTGAGCCAGCTTCGGCAGCGGGTTTTGAAGCCCGTCATAAACCTGACCCAAAAGACCAGGGCCTACCTCAACAGACAACATATCCCCTGAGAACGATACTTCGTCTCCAACTTTGATACCTTTGGTAATTTCGAATACTTGAAGCTGAGCTACGCTCCCGCGAATTCGGATAACCTCGCTTTTTAGCTCTGTTACGACCGCTTCGTTTTTTGCGGACTGTTCGGCTACTTTTACAAAGCCAACTTCATTCATCGAGACAATTCCGTCAAAACGAACGCTCACCATATTGCCGTTAACGGCTGTTACAATTCCTTTTGTTCCTGTCATTTAGATTCTCCCGTCATTTTTATGCTTCTGACGAAGCAACCCCCGCAGAAACCTCTTCCACTTCGGAAGCTGCTTCTGTTGAAGTAAACACACAGACCTGCGCATTTTTTATAATTTCTGCGTAAATAGATTTATACTCGGCAAACCCTTTTTCAATATTAAACAACTGATGGCGCTCTAACAATAAAAGTTTTAGAAAATAAGCGTAAACGCCGCCGCGATCAAAATAATTGCTTCCTGCCAGCAAATCTTCGATGACGTTCCATCTTGCCCTGTCAAAAAGCATTTCACCTTCCAAAGGCGTTCCTTCATGAGAAAACAAGTTTGTAGCGGTGTAAACGGCATCTTCGGGAACATCGGGGGGTATCTCTCCTGTATATTCATTATACAGATTTAATGCCCGTGACTTTCCCAAGTTTAAACGTAAAGTATTTTCCCATTTACGCCAATTATCGATAAATTTACAGCCGGTCTTTTTTGCGAAAGGCTGATATTCAAGCGACAAATATTCCATGAGGCTTGCGTCTTTTTTTGTCATCAGAGAAACTGCCAATTCCTTAAATTTTTGAGACGACATTGGCGGCTTTTGTTCGTAAAAAAGAAATGGGAGCTGCGCTACCAGATAATAGTATGACGCCACTATTACATTCCTTTTAAGGCTGTTTTAAGAGTTTCTGCCAATTTAGGATTTAAGTACGAAGTAAGAAGTTCACTGACAGCTTCCGAAGAAAAGTCGTAATACGCAGACCCTTCTTTGTTTGAAATTTGGAAACCATGCGCTAATTTACGGTTAGGTTTTAATTCCACTCCTTTACAAAGTTCTGTTTTTAAGTTTTTGGTAAAGTAGTCTTGCAGTTTGGTTATATCTTTTTCCGGCAGAAATACTGACATATCGTTACTGCCCTTTTCCGCCCAATTTTTGAGGATTTCCGGCAGTGCGGATTTTATTACATCATCATTGTAATTGGCTGAAACATTTTCATTGACGATTTTATTTAACAACGTTTGAATTTCGTCTTTAAACGCCAAAACAAGATTTCGGCAAGCTTGCTGTAGTGCCGCATTTCCGGCTTTTTCTGCACGGTCGGCTTCTTCTTTGCCTGACGAAACGAGTCTCTCAGCCTCTTTTTTTGCCGCTTCAAGGATACGATTGGCTTCTGCCTGTGCGTCAGTTTTTATTTGCTGCGCTTCAAGGTTGGCGTTGTCAATACCATCCTTCTTGATTTTTTCGATAAGTTCCTGAACTTGAATTTCCATTGTCTACCCTATCCCCTTTATATTAAAAATACAATTTCTATTTTAAATTAGATTATAAACTATAACCTAACAGAAAGCAAGAATATTTCTTTTTAATTTTAATTAGCGCACAAATGCATTAACTGAATAAAATAGTTAATTTTCTTGTAGTTATTTATCATTCTTTGATTTAACGGTTCTTTAGAAAACATAACCAGTTCCCGCCAGTTTACCAGCAGCTCAGGGTGTTTTTTTTGCACATCTTCTATCAGGTTTTTAAGGTGCTTGCCGATATTTATCAGCTCTTGGGCTGCTTCATTGATTATTTCAAGCGCATTATTATTGTTACTGCTTACAATGCTGTTAATATAACGTACTTGGGTATAATCTCGGTCAACACGCAAAAGCGATGCACGTAAACGTGAGCCGTCTCCGCCGTCTTCACCCATAACTGTATCCAAGTCGTTTATTTTATTCGGCAGTTCCAATAACCTGTGCAGGGATTCGCTCATTTCTCTTGACGAGGCAACATTAGTCCACTGTCCACGAATAATGATAATATCACAAAGTTCTTTAATTTCTTTGTCGATATAATCTTCGATGAACGCTTTGAGGTAGTTAATCCCTTCAGCATATACAAAATATTCTACATTTTTTCTGCGGAATGTCTCACTTGCCTGAACTGTATAGTTTTCCAGCCGTGTAAGATCGGCAGATTCAAAAATAACCTTTGTTAAAGCGCTTATTTGGCTACTCTTCTTGGCTTCGTTTACCCTTGCGATATAGTTCAAAGCGTCTGTCTTTTTTCCCTCAAACCAAGTATCACCGACCGTTTCACGGAAAACGGGGTGTTTGAAATGCCAAACAGGGTTTCTAAGCGTGTATTGCACCATCAATTCAAGTACTTTTGACGAATGTATCTCTCTTAATTGCTTAATTATATTGATAAATTGCTCTGCGTTGATAATTACCTGCCCTTCGTTGGCATTTATAAAGTCAATGACGCTGTTCCAGTCATCTTCCGGCTTCAACGGCTGGGTTACTGTTAAAAAATCCCCAACCTGGTCTATTATCAGAATAGTTTTGATGGCGGGAAATTTTGGTTCGACAAAAAAACTGCCGTCAACAAAGTGAGGGTCGAATTTTTTGAAAAAACCCGGAAAATTATACGAAACAAACTGATTCAAAGCCAAAACCATCTGATAACCGTTGTTTAGCGCCGCTATTTGGCTTGTACTAAAATGATTTGTGAGAAGGTCAATATCGGTCTGAATTCCAGCGACTAATTCTTCTCCAGAGACGGTTTTTGCCTTTTCGTCTATTGCCGCTGTATCGAGCCTGTTTACGATTTCTTTTACGTTGCTATCGATACATGACTCTACAACCTGAGACTTCAGGCGGGCAAGCTTTGCCTCTTCTTTGAGAAAAACCCTGATTGGGTAAATTACTTTATAGATTGAAAACAAAAAAGACATAAAGGTAGGATCGGTTTCCTCAGATCTTACCCGAAAAAACTTGGCGTATTTATTTTGATACAATTCTTTTCCGATGCCTTTTAGCATATTCTGCTTTTCATCGGTTAACCCGTCTCCTGAAAAAAAGGAGAACACCTTGTCCATGAAGTCTTCTGCCATATTTTGCTCCTCTTTAATGTTAACTTATTTATTGTAGTTTGGCAAGCCAACATGAGAAAAATGCCGCAATTCTAGATTTGAATGAAAACTCTCTGTCCAGTCAGGGCTGGGGCAGGCTCTCAGAAAAACTTCGCCGAAGAGTCAAGAGGGGAACCTTCGCCCACAAGCGGGCTCGGTTGAGGTCACCGCTCCAGAACCTCAGCAGACAATAGAAAAGCTTCAAATAAATTG
>WQWD01000142.1 GCA_009785545.1 Treponema sp.
GATTGGATTTCCATGATACCTTATTTATAGAGGTGTTAAAATGGCAGAATCAGAATTAGCGCTCCACCCTTTGGCGCACGGAATACGATACACGCATCACAATAACGATTTTTCTGTTACAGTTCGGCAGCCTGGAGGCGATTGGCAGGATTTATTCGAGTACAAAGTTATGGTTGACATGGATGATTCTCAGTCGGCTTCAATGGTGCAGTTTGATTTTTTTGGCAGAGTAGAAGTGCGGGCAAAGTTTAATTACGGAGTTGTTAATTCGGCGGTAATCCGTCCGCTTTCAAAAAACATCAAACCTGAGATTAAAGGAAATTATGTTTCTTTTTTTCTTGACGAGCCTGCAAAACTTTCGGTGGAAATAAACGGAGATCGGCGGCGCAATCTTCATGTGTTTGCAAACTCAATCGAAACCGAAAAATACGATTCAGAATCGCCCGGCGTAATGTACTTTGGCGAAGGGATTCATTTGCCTGATGATAACGATGACAAAAAAGGCTGGAAGATTTCTTCAAATACAACAGTGTACCTTGCCGCAGGATCGGTTTTAAGAGGAAAACTTATCTGCGACACTGTAGAAAATGTCAGGATTATCGGGCGTGGAATTTTTGACAATCCCGAAAACGGCATTGACATCAGGTACAGCAAAAACGTCGAAGTCAGCGGTTTTACTTTTATTAATCCGTTACGCAATACAGTTTGTATAGGTCAATGCCGTGATGTGAAAGTTTCTAATATAAAATCGTTTAGCAACACATCGTGGAGTGATGGTATCAATATTTATTGCAGTGAAAACGTAGAAATTGACGATGTGTTTCTTCGCACCTCTGATGACTGCATTGCCATTTATGGTCATCGTTGGAAATTTTTTGGTGATGTAAAAAACTGTACGATCAAAAACTCTATCCTTTGGGCTGATATTGCTCATCCGATAAATATCGGGACTCACGGAAATACAAGTATCGAAGGTGATACGCTTGAAAATTTTTTGTTTTCCAACATTGATATTCTTGAACATGATGAGGATGATCGTGAGTACCAAGGATGTATGGCATTAAGTTTTGGCGATCATAATCTTGCAAAGGATTTTGTTTTTGAAAATATTCGTGTCGAAAACATCATGGAAGGGCAGCTTTTTAATTTAAGGGTTTTTTATAACGAAAAATACTGCACCGGCCCCGGTCGTGGTATTCAGAATATCGTCTTTCGTAATATTTCGTATAACTGGGAAGGATGGCCTGAAAATCCGGGCATTATTTCGGGTTATGATTCTGAACGTATGATAAAAGATGTTAAGTTTGAAAATATCGTTATCAATGGCAAACGTGCGAAAAGCTTTGAAGACGCCAATATTCGCATGGGCGAATTTACAAAAAACATTACGATAGAATAGGAGAAGCTATGATTGTAACAAACCCCATTATACCCGGATTTCACCCCGATGCGTCTGCCTGTCAAGTTGGTGATGATTGTTATATTGCAACGTCAACTTTTGAATGGTGGCCTGGTATCTGTATTTATCACTCAAAAGACTTGGTTAATTGGACGTTATGTTCCCGCCCCGTGATCATGAATTTTTTGGGCGTTGAAAGTTCTGGCGGGCTTTGGGCTCCGAATTTGTCATGGGCGGATGGAAAATTTTGGCTTGCCATTACAAATGTCCGCACTCGTACCGGCTTTAAAGATACGCTGAATTATCTGACAACCTGCGAAACAATTGACGGCACATGGAGCGAGCCTGTATATGTCAATTCTTCCGGTTTTGATCCGGCTTTGTTTCATGACAAAAACGGCCGCAAATATTTTTTGAACATGATTTGGGATCACAGACCGGGTCATCCTGTTTTTGCAGGAATCGTAATGCAGGAATTTGATCCCTTAAAAATGAAACTGATCGGCGAAAAAAAAGTAATATTTGAGGTAACAAGTCTTGGTAATGCCGAAGGCTCTTTGATTCTTTTCAAAGACGACTGGTATTATTTGATGACTGCCGCCGGAGGGACTGGTTACAAACATTCCGCCGTTGTTGCCCGATCAAAATCGGTGTGGGGGCCTTATGAAGTTTCTCCTTATCATCCGCTTTTGACAGCTTGGCCTTATTCGGAAAACCCGCTGCAAAAATCAGGTCATGCAAGTTTTATTTGTAAAGGAGATGATTGGTATATAACACATCTTTGTTCACGTCCTCTTACCGTTAGGGGAAATTGTCCGCTGGGAAGAGAGACGGCTCTGCAAAAAATAGAGTGGATTAACGATTGGCCCAGACTTGTAAACGGCGGTGATGCTCCTTCTTTGGAAGTTGAAGTTGCGGCAGATGGTCTTATGCAAAAAAACAACCACAGCAAACACACCGATTTTAACGAGCCGGAAATCCCTGACTGGTTTCATACTCTGCGCGGCCCGTTAGCGGAAGCAGTATCGCTGAACGACCGTCCCGGCTGGCTTAGGTTAACAGGGCAGGACAGCCCTTCTTCTTTGCACCAACAGTCGCTTGTCGCCGCACGCTGGCAAAGTGTTAATTTCCGTGCGGAAACTCTTATGGATTTTAACCCCAAATCATTTCAACAGATGGCAGGGCTTATTTGTATTTACAATACAGAAAATTGGTTTTATGCCTGTCTTTCAGGAGATAATTCCAAACCAACATTAAATGTGTTGGTTTGTGAAAATAAAAAATTACGTTACGCTAATCTGCCTGAAAATGCAAACGGTCTAATCATACCTAAAAATGTTTCTGTTTATTTGGCTGTGGAAGTGGAGCGGGAAAAACTGCAATTTTATTATGCTTTACAAGAAAATAACACTCCCGGTAAATGGCTGTCGTTAGGTGAAGTTTTGCCGGCAGATCATCTTTCAGACGATTACATCGAAAAAAACGGATTGGTTTTTACCGGGGCTTTTGTTGGTTTGGGCTGCCACGATTTAGACGACAGAAGCGCCGTTGCGTTTTTTGACTATTTTTGTTATACAGAAAAATAGTCACAGACCAATATAAGGAGAACAAAATGAACAGAGTTGTTGTAAAGACGCAGGATGGGGATGTTAAAATCAATAAGCACATTTACGGGCATTTTGCAGAACATCTGGGGCGTTGTATTTACGGGGGCATTTGGGTTGGGCATGATTCGGATATTCCCAACACACGGGGTATCAGAAATGATGTGATTGCTGCGTTTAAACACATAAAAATCCCAAATTTGCGCTGGCCGGGCGGGTGTTTTGCCGATGAATACCACTGGAAAGACGGCATTGGCCCGGCAAACGAACGCCCCAAAATGGTCAACACTCACTGGGGAGGCGTTGTCGAAGACAACAGCTTTGGGACGCATGAATTCCTTGATCTTTGCGAACTGATTGGCTGCGAGCCTTATATCTGCGGAAATGTGGGAAGCGGCACTGTTCAGGAATTTTCGCAATGGGTTGAATACTGTAATTTTGACGGAACAAGCCCGATGACGGATTTGCGTAAAAAAAACGGGCGTACAGATCCATGGAATGTTCGTTATTGGGGCGTTGGTAATGAAAACTGGGGCTGCGGCGGGAACATGACTGCTGAATACTATGCCGATAATTATCGGCGTTATGCGACATACGCCCGGAATTACGCTGACACAAAACTGTACAAGATTGCCTGCGGTTATGAACTTGACTGGAACAGAGTGTTGATGGAAAAAGCTGTCAGATTTATGGACGGTCTTTCTGTTCATTATTACACGATTTCCGGCGACTGGAATTACAAGGGATCAGCGGTTGAATTTACCGAAAAAGAATGGATGAGTACAATTATAAAAGCATCAGCTATCGATGAATGGCTGCGTAAACATATTGCAATTATGGATGAATTTGATCCGTCAGGAAGAGTCGGACTTATAATTGACGAATGGGGTATGTGGCATGAAGTAGAGCCCGGCACTAACCCGGGATTTCTTTATCAGCAAAATACCATTCGAGATGCGCTGGTAGCAGGGATTCAACTTAATGCATTTAACAATCTTGCGCAGCGGGTACACATGGCAAATATCGCTCAAACTGTTAATGTTTTGCAGTCGATTATTCTCACCGAAGGTGCAAAAATGATTTTAACGCCGACATATCACGTATTTGATATGTATAAAGTTCATCATGACGCTGTTAAATTGCCGCTGTATGTCGAAAGCGAAAAGTTCGGAGAAACACCTCTGATCAGTGCCAGTGCGTCAATTAATGATGAAAATAAAATTCACATTTCTTTGACAAATGCCGATCCGGCAAAACCACGCCAAGTTACTGTGGAAATGCGTGGTCTGAGCGGCGCTTCCTATTCAAGTGTTAAAGGACAAATAATTACGTCTGATAAAATGCAGGATCATAATACTTTTTCGCAGCCTGACAAGATAGCTATTAAAGAATTTCTGGGAGCGGCAGTTTCGCATAACAACCTGACTATGGAGCTTCCTCCGCATTCGGTTGTAACTCTGGAGCTGTCTTGAATCAAAAGATCTGTAAACATTGCGAAGACAAACACATTGTTCCGGGGCGTCAACAGGTAAAGGAGCTTGTTGAGACAATTCATATTCCGGAATCTCTTCGTGTAACAGATGATGTGTATGAGGCAAGGCTTGATCAATGTAATAGTTGCAGCGATCTTCGTGAAGGGGTTTTATGTGTTTGGTGCGGTTGTTTTGTACAGTTTCGTGCCAGACCAAAAAGCAGTTACTGTCCGAATCCTTCGGGAGATCGTTGGGAAAAGGGATGAGGAGATCATAGAAAACAAAAAACGATAGAATTTTTTTGATATATATGGTATTCTTTAAATAATTGATTTTTAGGAGAAAGACATGGATAAAATATGGGTGCAAGGAATTTTTGAAAAACTTAAAACAAAACTCACTGCTGAATGTGAGCGTAACAAAACCAACATACCGTACATACCTGTAAATGGTCGTTATGAGAATATGGAAAAGTCCGAGGGTATTTTCTGGTGGACAAATGGTTTCTGGCCGGGAATGTTATGGCAAATGTACAATGCTACAAAAGACGAGCTTTTTCGGAAAACTGCCGAGTATACGGAAGTTCAATTTGATAAAGCTTTGGAAGGCTTTGAGGGGCTTCATCACGATGTAGGTTTTATGTGGCTGCATACATCTGTTGCAAATTACCGCCTTACTGGAAATGACGATTCCCGCAGACGTTCTCTTCATGCTTCAAATCTTCTTGCAGGGCGTTACAATCCTGCAGGTAAATTTATTCGTGCGTGGAATATGGATCGAACCGGATGGATCATCATCGACTGCATGATGAATATCCCGATACTGTACTGGGCATCAAAAGAAACTGACGATCCTCGATTTAAAATTGTTGGTATGGAGCACGCATACACTACACTCAACCATCTTGTGCGGTCTGATGGAAGCTGTAATCATATCGCCGTATTATCTCCTATAACCGGCGATTGTTTGGAAACTCCCGCTGGTCAGGGTTTTGCCTCAGGCTCATCATGGAGTCGCGGACAAAGCTGGGGTTTGTACGGTTTTGCGTTGAGTTATCGCCATACAAACGATGTCAAGTTTCTTGACGCTGCCAAAAGAATTGCCCACTATGTGATAGCCAACTTTGCCCAAAATGATTGGCTGCCGATTGTGGATTTTCGCTCTCCCGCAGAACCTGTTAAATATGATTCTACTGCGGCAATGATCAGCGCTTGCGGACTTTTGGAAATATCTAACCATGTTGGTGAATACGAAAAAAAACTTTACACAAATGCGGCGTTAAAGCTTCTGACAACAGTAGAAAAAAACTTCGCCGACTGGAACATCGAAACCGATGGCATTATTGGGAAGGGAACCGGTTCATATCACGGAAAACCTCATGATACCGAAGTGCCGATAATTTACGCTGACTATTTCTTCACAGAAGCTATACTGCGCATTCTGGAGAAAGATTTTTTAATCTGGTAAGCCGAATTGCCGTTATGCTTCTTGTCTGTCAGAGGTGTTGCGGCAGAAGGCTATCATTGTTATAATTCCCTATCAGCCAAGATGGCTCAGTCGGTAGCGCAGTTCACTCGTAATGAACAGGTCAGGGGTTCGATTCCCCTTCTTGGCTAACAGCATACAATAGAGAGATAATCATCATTGTTGCAAAGAAACAATTAAATTGATGAATGACAGGGGAATCGAAACGGAGCCGCGACCCGAAGAAACCGAAAGGTTTCGCAGGGTAAATCGGCAGGGATGCCGATTTAGCGGCGTAGACGGCCTGTAAATCCGAAGCAGGAAGCTGAGGATTGGAAGGCGATTCCCCTTCTTGGCTTATTCCCGCAAAACTATGGTATAATTCCCCATGCACCTAAAAGAAGCAAAAGGCATACTCAGCGCTCACAATGGAATGAACATCTCAAGAGGCTGCACACATGGTTGTATTTACTGTGATTCCCGAAGTAAATGTTATCAGATTAACCA
>WQWD01000143.1 GCA_009785545.1 Treponema sp.
CACCTTGAATGAATGGTATTCAACGCCTGTTTTCCAATCGCCTTCGACAGAACAAATTCAAGAGAAGCTTAAAGAAGCGGGTTTGCCTGTAACCAGCAAAGTAATGTTAAGAGACGGCAGAACCGGCGAAGAATTTGTAAATCCGGTTTTCTGCGGAACTATTTACTTCCTTAAGTTGCACCATCTTGTAGATGACAAAATGCATGCTCGTTCTACAGGTCCGTATTCGCTTGTTACTCAGCAGCCGCTTGGCGGTAAAGCCCAGTTCGGCGGTCAGAGGTTAGGTGAAATGGAAGTATGGGCGCTTGAGGCTTACGGCGCTGCGAACACATTGCAGGAGCTTTTAACGATCAAATCCGACGACATGACAGGAAGATCAAAAATCTACGAAGCAATTGTCAAAGGCGAGCCGTCAACGACAGCGGGTGTTCCCGAATCGTTTAACGTATTGGTTCAGGAGTTGCGTGGGCTGGCGTTGGATCTGTCAATCTACGATATAAAAGGCAAAAAGATACCGCTTACGGAAAAAGACGAAGAACTAATAACCAAATCAGGAAGTAATTTCTAAGAGGGGAAATAATGAGAGACATTCAGGATTTTGATTCTATAATGATACGGCTGGCCTCACCGGATATGATTCGGTCGTGGTCTTATGGCGAAGTGAAAAAGCCGGAAACAATCAATTATCGGACACTCAGGCCGGAGAAAGAAGGTCTTTTCTGCGAACGAATTTTTGGTACTACCAAAGAATGGGAATGTTACTGCGGAAAGTTTAAATCAATTCGTTATAAGGGCGTAATCTGCGACCGTTGCGGTGTCGAAGTTACCCATTTTAAAGTCCGCCGTGAAAGAATGGGGCATATTGAGCTTGCCGCCCCTGTGTCTCATATTTGGTATTACCGCTCTGTTCCCAGCCGTATGGGTCTGCTTCTTGATCTTCCCACCAACCAGTTAAGGTCGGTTCTTTATTACGAAAAATATGTCGTGATTGATAACGGCGATACACCCCTGAAAAAAGGACAATTGCTCACCGAAGATGAATTTTATATCAATCACGAGCGTTACGGAGGCAGCTTTACTGCCGGCATGGGCGCTGAAGCTGTAAGTGTTCTTCTTGAAAATCTCGATCTTGATCAGATGGCGGCGGATCTTCGCAAAAAGATGATCGAGAAAAAAGACAAGTGCGACAAAAGACTTTTAAAGCGCATAGAAATCGTAGAAAATTTCCGGGGCTCAAACAACAAACCTCAATGGATGATCCTCAACACAATTCCCGTAATTCCGCCCGAGCTTCGCCCAATGGTTCAGCTTGACGGAGGACGTTTTGCTACAAGTGATCTTAATGATTTATACCGCAGGGTGATCAACCGCAACAACCGTTTAAAAAGGCTTCAGTCTCTGACAGCTCCCGACATCATTATTCGCAACGAAAAGCGAATGTTACAGGAAGCGGTTGATGCGTTATTCGACAACTCAAAGAAAAAGAAAGTTGTAAAAGGTTCGGCGAATCGGCCTCTTAAATCGATCAGTGATATGCTCAAAGGAAAACAAGGGCGTTTCCGCCAAAACCTGCTTGGAAAGCGTGTTGACTATTCTGGCCGTTCGGTTATCACAGTTGGACCCGATCTTAGAATGTGGCAGTGCGGAATCCCGACAAAGATGGCGCTTGAATTGTTCAAGCCGTTCATCATGAAAAAGCTTGTCGATAAAGACGTAGTTTTTAACATCAAAAAAGCAAAAATGCTTGTTGAACAGGAAACTCCCGAAGTATTTGCGATCCTTGATGAAGTTGTAAAAGAACACCCGGTATTGTTGAATCGTGCGCCGACTCTGCACAGGCTTGGTATTCAGGCGTTTGAGCCGGTACTGGTGGAAGGTAAAGCGATTAAGCTTCACCCGCTTGTTTGTCATGCGTTTAACGCGGACTTTGACGGAGATCAGATGGCAGTTCACGTTCCGCTGACGCAAGCCGCTCAGATGGAATGTTGGACTTTGATGCTTTCCGCTCGGAATCTTTTAAACCCCGCCAACGGAAAAACAATTGTATTCCCGTCTCAGGATATGGTTTTGGGTATTAACTTCCTTACAAGGGTAAATGCTAACGCAAAACGTAAAGGTTCGGACAAAGAAGAAACAAAAAACAACATCCCGTATTATTCATCTCCAGAAGAAGTAATGATGGCAGTAGAAAGAAAAACACTGGATTTGGGAGCGGCTATCCGCCTTAAATCGCCTAAATTACCAGTTTGGGATAAATTGGATAATGTTTCGGAACTTCACAGAAATACGGTTGTTACTACTGCCGGAAGACTTGTTTTTAACGAAGAGCTTCCCAAAGATCTTCCCTTTATCAATTATGAACTAAAAGACAAAGAGCTTAGAACACTTGTTGAGCATGTATTCAAAGATAAAGGTTCATGGATTACTGTGCAGATGTTAGACGTCATAAAATCTCTTGGTTATCGTTATTCGACAATATTCGGCGCTACAATCGGTATGGACGACATTGTTATTCCAAAAGAAAAAGCCGAAATGATCGACGAAGCAAATAAAAATGTTGAGTCAATTCAGAAACAATGGCGTGCGGGGCATATTACCAACGAAGAACGTTACAATCAGGTTGTTCAGGTTTGGACAAAAACGAATGACAACCTTACCGAAAAAACCATGAAAACGCTTGAGTCAGACAGAAATGGTTTTAACTCAATTTACATGATGGCAAACTCAGGAGCGCGCGGAAGCCGCAACCAGATCCGCCAGCTTGCCGGGATGCGTGGTCTTATGACAAAACCGTCAGGTGATATTATCGAACTGCCAATCCGATCAAACTTTAAAGAAGGGTTGTCGGTAATCGAATTCTTTATTTCAACTAACGGAGCCCGCAAGGGTCTTGCCGATACCGCTCTTAAAACAGCGGAAGCAGGTTACCTGACTCGCCGCCTTGTTGACATTGCGCAGGATATGGTTGTCAACGAAGATGACTGCGGAACGATTAACGGTATTTCTTACAGCGCTATCAAACAAGGCGAAGAAATCGTTGAAGCTTTAAAGGATCGTATAATAGGAAGGTTTTCTCTTGAACGTGTAAAACACCCGATTACGGGCGAGCTTTTAATGGACGTAAACGAGGAAATAACCGAAGAACTTGCCAAAATTATTGACGCTGCCGGAGTAGAAACTGTGCGTATCAGAACGGTTTTAACCTGCGAAGCAAAATACGGCGTTTGCCGCAAATGTTACGGACGCAATCTTGCCACAAACCGCACTGTAGATATTGGAGAAGCTGTTGGAACAATTGCGGCGCAGTCAATCGGTCAGCCGGGTACTCAGCTCACGATGCGTACATTCCATATCGGTGGTGTTGCGACAAAGATCAGCGAAGAAAATAACATAACACTTAAATATCCGGTATATATAAAAGATATAACCGGAACCCATGTTGTGCTTGATAACGGACACTTGCTGTTTACAAGAAGAGGTAATATCACTGTCAATAAAGTAATGAAGCAGTATAAACTTGAACGCGGCGATAAACTGATGGCTGTTGGAGGAAAGCGTGTTAACCGTGGTGATGTTATTATCAAACGTGGAAGCGAAAATATCACTTCTTCCGAAATAGCGTATGCCTTGATTCTTAAAAACGACGAAGGTGAAACTTTATACCTTATCGGTCAGGATCAAAAAATCGAAATCAGAAACGGTTCCGATTTTGAAGTAAAAAAAGGAATGGTAGTAGAAGCCGAGAAAAAACTTGCCACTTTTGATCCATTCTCCGATCCTATTATCGCCGAAGCGAGCGGAACTGTAAAATACGAAGACATTCTTTTGGGATCAACCCTTAAAGAAGAAATTGACGAAGATACCGGCAATACTGAAAAGCGCATAACGGAGTTCCAGCATGAAAGCAAACAGCCACGTATTTTTATTGTCGATGATAATGACGAAGAAGTAGCGTCGTACTTTCTTCCCGGCGGCGCTTACATTCAGGTTGATGAGGGCGAACAAATACGTGCGGGACGTACAATCGCAAAAACCTTAAAAGAGTCCGCAAAAGCTATGGACATAACTTCGGGTCTTCCTCGTGTCAGTGAACTTTTCGAAGCTCGCAAACCAAAGAAAAACGCTGTTCTTGCCAAAGTTTCGGGAATTGTCTATTTCCATGGTATCGTAAAAAGCAAACGAAAAGTTTCTGTAGTTGATGAATTTGGCAGGGAAGAATCACATTTAATCCCGATGAACCAACGGCTTTTGGTGCGTGACGGCGACACAGTCGAAGCGGGCGAAATGTTGTGCCAGGGAGCGATTAACCCTCATGATGTTCTTTATATCCTTGGCGAAGGCAAACTTCAACGTTATCTGATGGACGAAATCCAGGCAGTTTATCGTCTGCAGGGTGTATCGATAAACGACAAACATATCGGTGTAATTATTCGCCAGATGATGCGCAAAGTAGAAATCCGTTTTGTCGGTGACACTAAATTTATTTATGGCTCTTCTGTGGATAAATATCAATTCCACGAAGAAAACGCCCGTGTTATCGCCGAAGGCGGTCAGCCTGCAATCGCTCAGCCGATGTTCCAGGGGATTACCAAAGCATCGCTTAACATTGATTCGTTCTTGTCAGCCGCAAGCTTTCAGGAAACGACAAGGGTGCTTACCAATGCGGCAATTGCCGGTTCAACGGACTATCTGCGCGGCTTAAAAGAAAACATCATAATTGGCCATCCAATTCCGGCAGGAACAGGAATGAAGCGTTACCGCAACATCAAGCTCTTCGATGATGAAGGTCAAAACCTTGACGAGTATATGCAGGAAATTCTTGACAGGCGTAAATTGGAAGCCGAAGCAGCTCTGGCAGCCGCTAATGCTGCTGTGGTAAATGATTATTCTATGGAAAATACGGATGATTAATCATTCGAGTATGATTTATGCAGTATCGCCTTGACAAAATAACAGGCAACAAAATCTCTTCCCTTAGTTTGGGGTGTATGCGTTTTCCAAATACGCTTGGCATTACCGATATGAAAAAAACAGAAGAGCTTATAATGTATGCTATTGAAAAAGGTGTAAATTATTTTGATACTGCATGGATTTATCCCGGCAGTGAAGAAGCGCTTGGAACTGTTTTGAAAAAAAACAATGTACGTGAAAAAGTTTTTATAGCTACCAAACTGCCTCTTATCATGTTTAAAAGTTCCAGCGAATCCGTTGACTTTGACAAATACTTCAATCAGTCGCTTGAAAGGTTAAAAACCAATTATATCGATTATTACCTTATGCACATGATAACCGATATGGATCAATGGAACCGATTAAAAAAATGGGGAATCGAAGACTGGATAGCCAAGAAAAAAAAATCAGGTGCGATTAAACAGGTTGGTTTTTCTTTTCACGGCAGCAGCAGCGAGTTTCAAAATGTAATTAAAGATTACAATTGGGAATTGGCGATGATTCAATACAATTACTTCGATGAAAATTTTCAGGCAGGTGTTCAAGGGCTCAGAGCCGCCGCCGCAAAAATGCCTGTTGTGATCATGGAGCCGCTTTTAGGCGGAAAACTGGCTGTTGACCTTCCAAAAGAAGCGGTTAAGATTTTCAAAAACGCCGATTCAGATTTGTCTCCGGCAGGCTGGGCTTTAAACTGGCTCTGGGATCAAGTGGAAGTAACCTCTGTTCTTTCCGGCATGAATGCGATGGATCAATTAAACGAAAACATTCACCTTGCAGATAAAGCTTCCGCAGGAATGTTAAACGCCGTGAACCAAAATGTGTACAAATCTGTATTGGAATCAATAAGGCGTTCATGCAAAATTCGCTGTACGGGCTGCAATTATTGTATGCCGTGTCCGTTGGGCGTAAATATTCCCGGTTCTTTTTCGTCATACAATGCGATCTATTCAATGGGTTATATACAAGGCTTAAAACAATATGCTTTAAGCTCCGGTTTTACACAGGTAAAAAGCGCAAGCCCAAACCTCTGCACAAAATGCGGTAAATGCGAACCGCTTTGCCCTCAGAATATCCCAATCATGAAAGACCTTGTTACGGTCAGCAAAAAACTGGAGCCGTGGTTTATCAGATTTATTGGCTTTTGCGCCAGAGCCATTTTGGGCAAGAGCCGCTAAAACCGTCCCCGATTTTTGTTTGTTCCCTTTTCATTTTTATTTTAAACATGGTATAATCAAAAAATGAGTGATTGTTTATTTTGTAAAATTGCTGCGGGAGATCTTCCTTGCAAAAAACTCTACGAAGATGATGAAATACTTGTATTCCATGACATCCATCCGGCGGCTCCTGTGCATTTTTTGACAATTCCAAAAAAGCACATAACAAATTTAATGGAACTTGAAGTTTCTGACTCTGCTTTGGC
>WQWD01000144.1 GCA_009785545.1 Treponema sp.
CACGGGCTGGCACATTATCTTTTCTTGTGATGTATCGAAAATCCCCACCGTGAACGGTAAACTCGGCGGGCAGTTTTATCAGAAAAACCCGCACAATGGTCTTGAATGCTATTTATCAGGGCTGACAAACCGATATTTCACTTTCACCGAGCAGGGAAACGGCAAGCCCGTCGAGGACAGGACAGAGCAGGTTTTAATATTTCTCGAAAATTATATGCTTCGAGATAATTTTCAGGAAAAACGCGAACCTAATCCCGCGCCTAATGAACAACGCACACAGGGGGGGCTGGATATCCTCGACAAAATCCGCAGCTCAAGGCAGGGCGCAAAGTTCAGCGCATTGTTTGGCGGCGATGCAAGCCGATACAGCAGCCACAGCGAGGCTGACCAAGCTTTGTGTAACATCCTTGCATGGTGGCTTCAAGGCGATTTTAACGAAATAGACCGCTATTTCAGGCAGTCGGGGTTATACCGCGCGGACAAGTGGGAGCGCAACGATTATCGGACCGTCACGCTCGAAAAGGCGAAAGATAGTTGCGGCGGGAAATATTACGAGCCTAAGAAGCCGCCAGGCAGGCCCAAGAAAGAAAAGCCGAAAAGAGAATACACCGAAAACGAGCAAAAACTCTTGGCTAAAGCCGTTGAAAAGTATGGCGTATATGACGAGGAAAAAATAACTATAGCCGGGGTTGCCTATCATTTAGCGTCGCAGGGCATAACCACGAAATATAATGAAACCACACGCAAAATCAATATTGCCGGGCTTGACGACGATGATATTTACGCCATCGAGGGGTTGCCTGTCCGTATATATAACGAGCTTAACCTGCAGTATAAAAAGTGCTCCAAAGGCGACGTTCAGGACTATATCAGATATATCACCATGAAAAACGCATATAATCCAGTGCTCGAATTAATCGAGGGCAATACATGGGACGGCATTGACCGTTTGCCTGAGCTGTTCAGGATTATGCGCGTCGCTGACGATGACAGGCTGAGCAAAACGCTGATATATAAATGGCTGTGGCAGAACCTCAGTATGCTGCGCAACAAGCGCGGCGAGTTCGGCGCGGACGGATTGCTCGTGCTCAAAGGGGGGCAGGCGGCAGGCAAAACTACTTTCGCTAGGAAGATGGCGCTGAAAGACGAATTTTTCGGCGAGAGCATAATTTTGGACGTGCGCGATAAGGACAGCGTAATCACTGCCGTCAGCTGCTGGATTGGCGAGCTTGGCGAAATCGAAAGCACGTTCAAGTCTGATATAAACGCGCTGAAAGGGTTCATTTCGAGGGCTATGGACAGGTTTAGAGTGCCTTACGGTCGTGTTGATGAAGCGCATCCGCGCCGGACGAGCTTCATCGGGACGTGCAACAGCGACGAATATCTCATAGACGAAACGGGCAACCGCCGCTATTGGACCGTGCCGATTAACGAGCGCATGGATTTGGACGCGCTTGCAGATTTCGACGCGCTTCAGCTCTATTTGCAGGTTGACCAGCAGGCGAAAAATAATATTCAGGGCTTCAGGCTGACGTATGATGAACTCGAGCAGCTTGGGGAGCGCAACAGTCGGCATGAAAAGCCGGTCAAAGCGGAGCCCGAAATCAGGGACATATTAGCGGGAATGGAAGAAACAGACGGCAGGCAGGAAATAACGGCGGTTGAATTTGGGGCGAAATATCCGGCATTAAACAAATTCGACGCTATACAAATAGGCAGGGCGTTGAAGAAAATCGGCGTGGAGAGCAAAAAGACTAAAAGGAACACTTTGTATTTAATCCCCATACCAACGCTGAAAACAGGCTGGAATGAGCAAATCGCCAAGCGCGAATGACAGCGCAAATAAAAAGAATACAAACCGCGCGACAGCAAAAAATATGTGCTGCTGCCGCTCTTTTTCTATGCTCTCTCGCCGTAAAATCAATCATTTCCTTATGGGCGTCAGCAAAAAACACCCCTCCACAGCGGGGGGCTTGTAAAATCGAACATAGCCTAAAGCTTTGAATGGTGGCAGATGGGTGGCAGATGATAAATTTCGTATCTGCCACCTTTTTTTGACCATAAAATCGAGAATATCTTGTAAAAGCGCAAAGAAGGTGGCAGGTGGTGGCAGATACATCTGCCACCTTTTTTATCCCATAAAATCGGCCATATCTATCAAAGGTGGCAGGTGGTAGATTATTTTAACAAACATTTATAAAAATAAATAATTAATTACGCTACATACTTTATTTATTATTTTATTAGCATAGTAGCGATTTTTATCTACCACCTGCCACCATACCCAATTTTCTACGGTATAATGCGGAAAAATAGGTGGCAGATATATAAATAGCCATCTACCACCACCTGCCACCATACCTATTTTTCTCGATATAATGCGGTAAAAATGGTGGCAGATATATCTAACCATCTGCCACTACCTGCCACCATACCCAATTTTCTACGGTATAATGCGGAAAAATAGGTGGCAGATATATAAATAGCCATCTACCACCCATAAAGTAAAAAATAAACCTGCAAAAGAGAGTCCCCTTCTTGTGAAAAAGGAATAAACAGCGATTTCTCGCTATAAATGGGGCATTTCTGTTTATTTTAGTTTTATGCTGTCTAAAAATTAAAGCGAATCAGCTAAACGCAAACGATTTTATTAATTGGTATTAATTATTTAGAAATTATTTAGAAATATTTTAATCCGAACTGGTAAACCAGGGGTTTCCTGTTACATATCCGCAAAAAAACGCCCGACAAGCGTCGAACGTTGATTTTGATGCGCCTTTGAAGATTGAAATAGAAGCGATATATTATTTTTCTCCGCCCCCCGTGGCTTCAATATAATAAGCCACAGCCTCATTGATAAATTGGGTTATGCTTTTACCCTCCTGCTCGGCGTATGTCCGTATCTTGCCTAAAAAATCATCGCTGTCGAAAGCAAGGTTAATCCGGGGCTTTTTATGCCCTTTCCTCTCCTTAAATCGTTGATATTTACGTGAATATCTCGCTCAATCTCAGTTTTGAAAAATATTTTTCAGGTGCTAAGCAGGATAAATCACGAAATTATGTGTGTTTTCTTTGGAAAACTGCATGAACTCAAAAACCTTTCTAAATTATCACGTCAAAAATCTTTTTACCATCAATCTCGACCCATTCCATTTTGCGGTCTTTATTTACCTCTTTACGCAAATCAAAGGTCAGCAAGTAGCCTACGGCGGCTTTTTTACTTCCCATATATCCGAGAAGCTGTTCGTATGCTTCTTGATGCTCTTTTTCTCCGTCCCATATCTTCAGTTCGATTATAAACTGGTCGGTTCCGTAATCCACGACTATGTCCATTCGGCGAAGGTCTGTAAACTGGCTTTCGAGATGGTAGAAACCTTGACCGTTTATCAGCGGCCGCAGGTATGACAGGAATATAAGCCGTCCGTGGCGCTCCAAGAATTTTTCATCATGCTCGTTGAATATTTCGACGTAGTGCTCGGCAAATTTACGTAAGCAAAGCTCCATATCAAATCTACCGCTTCGTACTACATCGCGAGGCAATACATTCGATAATTTCTTATTTGTTGAGGCTTCGTCTTTAGATATGAAGTAGTCCGCGAGTATTATCTCATATATCTTGTTTGACACGGCTATACAGTTAAATTGCTTGTCTCTCTTTATAATTCCGTACATATAGGCCATATTTATGGTTGGGTTGCCGAAAGTGAATGTTCTCTGCGTTCCGACTATCAGCGCATCATAGATTAAATCATATAGCTCCTTGTTGTTTTCGAGGTTCTTGAACATATCATCGAACAAAGTGTTACGTTCAAGAAGCAGTATTCGCACTGCATTTTGTATTCCCTTTGCTGTCCAATCTTTATCCAATTCCCTGTCAATACACTGGCATATCCTTGAAACTAAAAACGGATAGCCGTTTGTATAAATGTGGATTTCTTCGGATATTTCTGCTGCGTTCATGCCTGTATTGTGGTCAGCTTCATATTCTTTCAGCATCGTCGCGATTTCCGAGGAGTTAAACGACATATCAACATTAAAATCTACGGCTATATTCCACGGCGAGTCATATTTTTTATCTTCGGATTCGATTGGGTTATATTTGCCGTCGCTCATCATCTTAGATTTAATATTCTTAATATCATGTACGCCTGCCAATAAAACGCTGTGAAATGCTGCGCCTGTACCGCCCTTACGCTCGTTAAATTTATTCCGCAGCATACCCAGAAACAGCAAAAATACTTCATGATTGCTCGCCTTATCCACTTCATCTATCATCAGCACTATTTTTCTGATTGAGCATATTTGCGTCAAATGGACGCTTAATTCGTCGAAATCAGTTATTTTATCGTTTTGCCATACTATTTTATCGTTTTCCCCCGCATTGGTTGTCGCCATATCCAACTGCCACAGGAATCGTTGACAAAAAGATTTAGGATTTGCGAACATTTTTTTGCCGACCCCCTCAAAACTCAGGCTAATACATATATACTCTTCTGATAAAGTTCGTTTAAGCATATTAAGAGTCGTTGTTTTGCCGTACTGCCTTGCGCGGTTTATCGTGAAATAACAGCGCATATCTACAAGCTGCTTTATCTGTTTTATTTTTCCGCTTATATCGACCATATAATCTTCTTCAGGCGTACATAAACCTGTTACGTTGAATCTCCGCATATCATGCCCTCCTCGATTTTAGCTTAAATCTTTCCATGTTTTACGCCCTTGGTTGTGTATTTCCAAAGCCTTATCTAAAGTAGCTCGTTTACTTATTCTCAAATCGTCAAGTAAGCCATTTAGGACAGTTCGAGTAGACCCGCCTTCTATTGTTTTTACGTCTTCAATAAATTGCATATTTTCTTCCGATAACTCCACGGTAGTTTTTATTTTTGTTTGTTTTTTCTCGGCTTGGATGTTGGTGTTGTTATCATTTGAAGCTGAATCCAATCCTAACAATCCTCTGCTGGCTGTGCTAAAATCTTTTTTATTTGACATAACAATCTCCTTAATATTAAATTTTAAATATTTATTGAAATATAATATTTTTTTAATAATTAAAATATTATATTATTTATATTCTGATAAATATTCATTTATAAATTCCAAATATGCTTTAGCAGGCTTGTCTTTTCCAATTCCATATTTATATTCGTAAATATTTTCAGAAAAAGCCTGCGCTTCTTCTATTCCTACTCCATCGGGAATGTATGTTTTGAAAACTTTAGTCTTATTTATATTCGCCCATGTTTTGAGGTTCTGTATATTTGCCTTCTCGATGTTCGTGTTTTTGTATCGGGTAATTAAAATCCCGGCTATTTTAATGCTTGGATTTAATGTGGATTTCATTTCTGTAATTGCGTTATGCAGAAGCAATAAAGATTTAATACTGGCGGCACTTGCTTTCATAGGGACAATAATATCAGTGCTGGCCACTAATGCCTGTATAACCAATGTCCCGCTGATTAATGGTTTGCAGTCAATGAAAACATGAGTATATTTTGATGCGACTTCTTTTTCTTGCAAACCGTCTTTAATCAAATTGTAAACCTGTGATTTTTCTTCTTCTGTACGCCATAATTCATCCATCCAATTCACAGTACCGTTTCCGTTAATTAAATCTCCTCTTTGGGTATGCTGGATAGCTTCTGCGAAGGATATTTCTTTTTTGCCGACATGATATGTGGTTGGATATTTATCAGAATCCAATCCGAAAAAAAGGGGCAAGTGACCGGATGGCTCGTTTGTTATCGCTAAAGAATTATATTTTTTCGGGTATAAAAAATTAATTCCTGTCGTTAAAGCGTTTGTAGTAGTAGTTTTTGTATCCCCACCCTTATCTGATATAATACTTGTTACTCTCATACTTTATTCACTTCCATTTTTTATTCTAATTATTCTTATTTAATATTATATCATAAAAAATACTATTTGTCAATGAATATATTATTATAATAATAAAATCCAACCATATAATAAAATATTAAAAATACTATTTTATTATATGGTTGGATTGACTAAATTTTCGCTTTTTCCTCGGCAGCAAACTTATAAAACGTGTTTCTTTTTAGCCCCGTGCGCTCCATCGCGTCTTTGCCTGAAATCCTGCGTGTGGCGTATAACCCGTACACCTTGCTCGAAAAAATATAATTTTTGTTGTTGTGTGCTAAAAAGCAAGGGATGCCCGTCCGGCAGGAGCGGCACGCCCCTAAGAGCCTGTTTAAGATAGAATTTGCCAATTATTCAAAAACTGTTGGGTGCAAGGACAAAAAGATGTGCTATAATAGGAGAAATTACAGTACAAGAGGAGAAATTAGAAGATGAGAAAAG
>WQWD01000145.1 GCA_009785545.1 Treponema sp.
TCCTTCCCCTGTTGTTAAACCTTGCTGCACCCCGGCATTAATATTTGTGTTTATATTTAAAGTAAGCAAAGTATTGGAATTATAATTAAAAGTAGTATCTATAGACTGCGAGTTCAAGCTGATATGCCTTATATTTCCATCAGTCGAAGGAAAAAAAGATTCTCCTGATAACCTTGAAAAAATTCCTTCTCCCGGAAAAAGATTTACATACCGGCTGTCTGTAATTGTATTTATAATTAGCGGCAAAGGAGCTCTAAGCACAATGTTTAAATAATCTGCCCAATAACCATATACGCCAACCCTGTTAAAATAATTAGCGGCATACCATAACTTGATTAAGTCACCCCATGACTTGTCCGTCAACTGGTGCTCATACTGAGAGTTTTCTAACGCATATAAAATGGCTCCGTAATTACTATGCGGAGCTGTAAGTATTCTTTTAAAAATATCATTATCTGTTTGCAGCCTAAGCCACTGAAAAAACAGATTCACTGTTGCATAATCATTTAATACGGCTAACGGATCATGTCTGTAATTATTCCATACAAAAAAATTATCACCTTGCGAAATGTAACCAGTCAGGTCTCTATTAAACCAACTTATCCGGCTGTGGTTTTTCTTTCCGGTAACAACCCATTCCGCCGATTCTGCAAGACCTTCATTGATCCATAGCTCTGTAGCGTGAGTTCTCCTTGGAGGATTTCCGGCGAGGTATAAATTGTCTGTAAGAAAAACTATAAGATGCATAAATTCATGAGCTATGACTCTGAAAAATTCAGGTGAGTTTATTTCCAAAGGATATATATCCACATAAACCATAGCTCTGGAGTTTGAATGCCGATTGTTAGTAAAAAAATCATTTGAGGTAAAATAACCGCCGATAAATCCCCCTCCGGGAACAAAACCATCAATAATGTCAAAAAGTAAAATTGTTAATCTGGCGCTGCCATCGTTACCAAGCAGAAAATTGGCAAATTGCATTGGGTCCATATATCTTCCGTTAATATTTTTTGTCCAAAAAAAAGAGTCTCTCATTCTCGGGTAGACATAATCATAATAAAAATCCGCAACTTTCTGCGCTTCCGCCTGAGTAACATCAGAGCCTCTTTGAACCCAGATTTCAACGAGATCGTTATAAGCTAGTTTGTCAGCATGGACTCTATAATGTCTTTCATTGACAAAATTCAATGCCCAAAAATTTCCGTCTAATTCTGTTTCTCTGCCAAATAAAATACAACTCGAAAACAGAATTGAAAAAAGGCATATCGCCGTTAACAATTTTGTCATTAGCGGCCATGACATTGTTTGTATTTCTTGCCGCTTCCGCACGGACAAGGATCATTGCGGCCAACTTTTGGCTGAGTACGCACCACTGTCGCCGCTCCCGGGCGGCTGGCATTGCCCATCGGCGAACCGCCGCCAGCTCCGCCGGCCCCGCCGAATGATCCGCCTGAAAAAGCACCCATGCTGCTGTGGCTTGCCGATTGTGCGCCGGTAGAGCGGCTGATCGGTCTGCGAGGACCTCCATCTGTTTGAATTCGTATCAGGTGCATACGTGACGCTATTTCATGCCTGATTTCGTCGATCATTGCGTCAAAGATTTTGTATCCTTCAAGTTTGTATTCCGTCAGCGGATTTTTTTGCGCATAATGGCGCAGGTAAACGGCTTCACGAAGAGCTTCCATGCGATCAAGATGATCCAGCCATTTGCGATCAACGGAATGAAGATAATTATCACGGATAAATAAACCCAAATAATCACGTCCGATAAGAGCTTCTTTTTCGTCAAGGTCTTTTTCCAAATCCGCAAGTATTTGTTTTTCTAAAACTTCAGTGTTTCTGTATCCATCATTTTCGGTTAAAAGAGTGTAGCCGAATTTTGCACGTAATTGTTCTTTAAAATCATTGATTGCCGAATTAACATCGTTTTTGGAAGCTCTGTCGTATGCGTCAATCATGTCGCCGACCATTGCGGCGGTTGCGTTATTCACCCGCTGTTTAAGTTCCTGATCTGTTAAAATCGCATCACGCTGTTCGTAAATAAATTTACGCTGCTGGTTTAATACATCGTCGTATTCGAGCAGATGTTTGCGGATTTCGAAGTTGCGCTCTTCTACTTTTTTCTGGGCGTTTTCGATACTTCTATTTAACATGGAATGATTTATCGGATCACCGCCGCTCATTCCGATTCTTCCCATGATGTTTTTCATTCGTTCGCCGCCGAAAAGCCGCATAAGCTCATCGTCCATAGAAATGAAGAAACGGCTCTTGCCGGGATCACCCTGACGGCCGGAACGCCCTCGAAGCTGATTGTCGATACGGCGGCTTTCGTGCCGTTCAGTTCCGATTACATAAAGCCCGCCAAGCGATTTTACTTCCTCGTAGTCCTTTTTCCATTTTTCGTATTCTTCGGCGTAAATTGCGGCGTACTGTTCCTGAGTTGCATTTGTGCCGGCTCTTCGGCGGGCACGGTGTTCGGGGTTTCCTCCCAGCTTGATGTCCGTTCCTCGCCCTGCCATGTTGGTTGCTATCGTAACAGAACCTTTTGCACCTGCTTCGGCAATAATCAAAGCTTCACGATCATGGTTTTTAGCGTTTAACACTTCATGAGTGACACCTCTTTTTCTAAGAAAGTGGGAAACTTTTTCGGATTTCTCGATAGAAACAGTTCCAACCAGCATTGGCTGACCTTTTTTGTTCGCTTCGGCAATTTCGTCACATAACGCTTTGAATTTGTCATCTTCGTTCAGGTAGACAAGATCGTCTTCGTCGAGACGGGAAACAGGCAGGTTAGTTGGAATAACAACAACTTCAAGTTTGTAGATTTTGCTGAACTCGACAGCTTCGGTGTCTGCGGTTCCTGTCATGCCGGAAATTTTGTTATACAACCTAAAATAATTCTGAAAAGTAATTGTAGCAAGCGTGCGGTTACGCTGGGCAATTTTAATTCTTTCTTTTGCTTCGATTGCCTGATGAAGCCCGTCTGAATAACGCCTGCCGTGCAGAATACGCCCCGTAAATTCATCGACTATCTGAACCTGCCCGTCTTCCACAACATAGTCAACATCAATATGAAAAAGTTTATGAGCGCGTAACGCCTGCGTAAAATAATGAAGGTACTCAAAGTTTTCTTCGTCAACAATCGCGCCCTGTATCAAGTTGCGTTTTCGCAGTATTTCTTCTATTTTTGTAAGCCCCTGATTACTAAAAGATACATTTTTATTTTTTTCGTTAATCTTATAATCGCCGATTATTTCCTCGCCTCTGGTTTCGTCGGGGTATTCGCCGTTTTCTTTTTTTTCGATTTCCTGCAAACTGCCAAGCAGTCTGTCAACTTCGGCAAACTTGTGAGTATCATCTTCCGCAGCGCCGGAAATGATCAGCGGGGTGCGGGCTTCATCGATCAAAATTGAGTCGATTTCGTCTACGATACAAAAATTGTGCTTGCGTTGAACACGCCCTTCCAAATCACGGTGCATATTGTCACGCAGGTAATCAAAACCAAATTCGTTATTCGTACCGTAAGTGATGTCGCAAGCGTAATTTTCCTTGCGCTGCGCATTATCCATGTTTGAAAGAATCGTTCCGACAGTCAACCCAAGGTAACTGAAAATCGGGCGCATCCAGTCAGAGTCACGGCTGGCCAGGTAGTCGTTTACCGTAACAACATGAATCCCCTTGCCAGGAATGGCGTTAAGATACGCCGCCGCAACGGACATCAAAGTTTTACCTTCACCTGTTTTCATCTCGACAATTTTACCTTGATGCAAAACGATGGAGCCGAGAACCTGCACATCGTAGGGACGTTCGCCAAGGTTGCGCCGTGCGGCTTCTCTTGCCAGCGCAAAAGCTTCCGGCAAAAGGCTTTCCAAACTTTCGCCATCTGTGTACCTTTGGCGGAACAATACGGTATGACGAGGGTATTCTTCGGCAGGAAGCGCCGCCGCCCAAGCTTCTTTTTCGTTAACTTTGTGCAGTATCGGAAGAAGGGCTTTTAAGTCCCGCTCATGCTGGGAACCAAAAAGAGCCTTAAATAATTTATCAAACATAAGAGTATTTTATCGTAAAATTGAATAATGAGCAACCGTATGTAGCACTACCACCCCGGCACGCCAAACAACCCCATAAGTGCTCTTACAATTGGCATGATGGGAATTATCGGTATATCAAGATGATTCTGTGCGATAATAACTAAAAACAAAATTGGCAAGCCAAGTTTTCTGATCTTAGTTTCGGTATCGTAACTTAAATTCAGCCCTGAAAAAACAATATGACTGCCGTCAAGCGGCGGGATTGGAAGCAAATTAAAAACAAACAGACCAAAATTGATGACAGCAGCATAAAGCAAAACCATATAGAGATGCCCAATAAAATCGCTTGGCGCAACACCGCTTTCAAGCACAGCCCTCAGCGCAAAACAAAACAATATCCCAAGCACAAGATTCGACAGAGGACCGGCGGCGGCAATTATCGCTTTATCCCGACGAGGATTGCTTAAATTTTCGGGGTTAAATTGCACAGGCTTAGCCCAGCCAAAACCGGCAAAAATGATAAACAAAAGCCCAATAACATCGATATGTTTAACGGGGTTTAAGGTGAGTCTCCCCTGATCCCTTGCTGTATTATCACCCAATTTATAAGCGGCAAAAGCATGAAAATACTCATGAACCGTCAAACCCAGAAGGACTCCGGGCAAAAAATACAAAATTCTTTCAAAATCCATAGCGAATTGTAGCCAAATTTACCATCTTATGCAACATCATTTTGTATTTAAAATAAATTGAGCCTTTCCCAAAACTTCAGTTTTTGGGAAAGCAACCTCAGGATTTTGAGGAAAAGCGGGCTTTTGACCGCTTTTCCAAGAGGCTTTCCCGAAACTAACCGAGTTTTGGGAAAACCTCAATTATCCTCTACTTGACATAAATTTTAATTTTCTATCAAATTAAGTCAGAACATAACTAAAAGGGAAATACGGATGTTGTGGCATACCGCCCAATTTGTTCTAACGAATTAGAGGAGAATTTTATGAAAAAATTACTTGCAGTTCTGCTGGCGCTTACAGTAGTAACCGGAGCGGCTATAGCTCAACCGGAAGGCTTTGGCAGAGTACGAACAAACTTTGCACCAGACTTTGCTTTTTCACCTGATAGTGCGAATAACGCATGGATATTCATGCCGCACTTCAGAATGGGATTGAGAGGCGAAGGTGAAGTTGTCAATTACTTTGTTCAGGGTGACTTCGATAACAACGGCATTACTCAATTAAGGTATCGCGCCGCTGTTGACATTAACAATTTTACACTCTCTGTTGGCCGCAACGAACTGCCTTGGGCACGATGGAGCAGTCTTGCCTTTTTGGGTAACATCAATTCCGGTTTTGGAGCCAGTAACACAAGTGTAGTAGGGTTTATCCAAGGAGATATTTCTGGCTTTTATTTCGGTTTAACTGAAGCCGGAATGGTAAACGGCAGTACTGCATTTGACCAATTGCCCGGCTTTTATCTCGGATATGACCAGAGAGCAGACGATCTGTCATTTGGTTTCGCATTTGCCGGGATTTCAAACAATGCCGCAGATCAATTTTCTTGGATGGTCAGCGCTTTTGCCAGGTTCAACCTCGACCCTGTAGTCCTTGGTGTAAATCTTGCTTTCTATGCCGCTCCTATGCGCGGGTTCTTTGCTCTGGCAAACCCAAGCGGTATCATTGGCATTACTCCAGTCAGTCAGAACGAAGCGAGGGTATTGGAAGCAATGCTTGACGCAAACATTCCGCTTGATGCAGTCACACTCGGCATAACCTGTGCGCTTATTATGAACTTTGCTGAAGACAACATCACCGATCTCGGCGGCGGATCAGCTTTAAGGCTTGGCTTTAGTGCCAACTTTGACGTGGGCGGCGGTTTTAGAGTTATCCCCGGCGCTATGCTTACCACCGTCATGAACGGCCCCGGCGGCGCAGATGGTGATAACACCAGAATGGCTCTAGGCGTCACTTTCCTTTACAACTTTTAATTTAGTCAACTGAGGCTGTTACAAAGACTGAAGTTTTGGAACAGCCTCAACTGATTGAAAAAAAAGGCTGTCCTTCGGGACAGCCTTTTTTTTTGTAAGATGAGCCTGTCCCGAAAACTGAAGTTTTGGGAAAGGCTCATCTTACAAAATACAATAAGTAAAATTAAAGGGCTATATTTACCGATACATAAAGTATGATCATAGGACTCACAGGCAAATATTGCGCAGGAAAAAATCATGTTGCCGCCATTCTCGAAGAACGGGGGCTTCCA
>WQWD01000146.1 GCA_009785545.1 Treponema sp.
GCTATCGTTGAATTTCAACCCGCTAATGCCGCATATCGGCTAACGCCACGGCAGGGATTTAGAACGTTCCTGAAAGTCAACAGTGGCTCAAACAATTTTTTTTACGAACCTTTTCAGGACGATCCAAATAACAACGACAGCACAAACGTTCAAAAAATGCGAATAACGTCACATGATCTTACGTTAGAGGAAACAAATCCCGCAACAGGGCTGGCCGTTGAAGTAATGTATTGTACTTTGCCGGGCGCACAAGTTGCCGGTTTAATCCGCAAACTAACACTGACTAACATTTCCGGCAACGATATGAAAATTCAATTACTTGACGGACTGCCGGCTATAATTCCGTATTATCTGACTAACGAAGATATAAAAACCCAAAGCAATCTGCGGCAAGCATGGATGGGAGTATCAAATTATAACAGTATACCGTTTTACAAAATAAGCGTACTGCCGGATGATAAACCGGAAACCTCGTTTGTCACAGGCGGTTATTACTACATGAATTTTTGCTTCAGCAGTGAGAAGCTGGAACTCAACCGTGTGATTGTTGATCCGTCGTTACTGTTTGGACATCGTGCGGATTTTTCCTACCCGGAATTATTCACGCAAAACGATTTTGCCATACCATCCAAACAAATAGATGTTGGCATAACGCCGTGCGGTTTTGGTTATCATGAATCGGTTTTACCCGCCGGCGGAAAAGCAACTGTATACACCCTTGCCGGAAAGGCAGACAGCTATGAACAAGTAACAAACTTTTATTCAAATACACTGAGCGAAAAATACCTGCAAACAAAAATAGAAGAAAACAGAATTTTGATTGAACAGCTCAAAGGGCATATTCTGACTGTTAGCAGTGCCGAAAATTTCGATCTTTATTGCGGACAATCCATGTTGGATAATATTTTGCGTGGCGGCTGCCCCATCGAGCTTGGCGAAGGCAAACACAGCTATTATGTTTATTCACGTAAACACGGAGATTTGGAACGTGAATATAATTTTTTCCAGGTAGATTCATCATATTATTCTCAGGGAAATGCCGCCTTTAGAGACGTAAACCAGAACCGCCGCAACGATGTTGTATTTTTCCCGTTTATCACTGATTCCAATATTAAAACCTTTATGAATCTAATCCAACCCGACGGCTTTAATCCACTGACTGTTAAAGGCTCTAATTTCCGCATTGACAGCCAGCAGGCTTTAATTTTAGCAAAAGAATACTTTGATGAAAAACACAAGCTTATTGTGTCAGATTTTCTGCAAAAACCTTTCACTCCGGGAAGTCTTTTAAGTTTTCTAGAACAGAACGAAATACAACTAAAAAACAATCACGAATTTTTGGACAAGGCAATAAGTCTTGCAAAAAAGGAAGATATCGCCGATTTTCAAGACGGGTACTGGTCTGATCACTGGACATACAACAACGATCTGTTAGAACGTTTTCTTTCGGTGTACCCAGACAAAGCAGAAGAGCTGCTTTATAACAAAAAAGAATACACCTATTACGACAATACCGAAGCTGTTTTGCCCCGCCATCGCAAATATGTACTAACAGACAATGGCGTACGGCAATACGGCGCAGTGCAGCCATCATCTGAAAAACAACAAATGATAAAAACACGAACAGAAAGCCCCTTCATAGTTCGTACTAACAACGGTAAAGGCGAAATATATCAAACAACATTGATAGCTAAACTGTTTACACTTATTTGCAATAAAATCGCTTCGCTTGACGCCGCCGGAACCGGAATCGAAATGGAAGCCGACAAACCCGGCTGGTGTGACGCAATGAACGGACTGCCGGGCATTTTGGGTTCCTCGATTAACGAAAGCGCCGAACTGGGACGGCTGGCGAAAATTCTGCTTGACTGGCCAGGCAAGCAAAAAACAATTAAAGTTCATGAGGAGTTATATAATTTTTATATCGAAATTAAATGTCTCATGGAAAAACACATAACGGGTTACGATTACTGGGATCAAGCAACAACGGCAAAAGAAATCTACAGAGAAAAAGTTTTCATGGGCTTTTCCGGCAATGAGCAAGAAATCGGAACTGAAGAATGGGCCGGATTTTTACGAATGGTTATCGCATATATTAATAACGGCCTAAAACAAGCGATGAATACCGAAACTGGCGTTCACTATACCTACTTCATCAACGAAGTTAAAGAATTTAAAGAACTCTCAACACGCAATAAAAACGGTTTGCCATACGTCAAAGCATTGTCTTTTGAACAGAGGCCTATCGCTTATTTTCTTGAGGGACCAATGCACGTTATGCGAACAATGAAAGATGGTCATAAAGAATTGTATCAAGCCATTAAACAGACGGGACTATATGACAAAAAACTTGATATGTACCGGGTTAATGATTACGTCATGGATGAAACAAAAGAAATAGGACGGATAAATATTTTCCCGCGCGGTTGGCTGGAAAATGAATCGGTTTTTTTACACATGGAGTACAAATATTTTTTAGAGCTGCTTAAAGCAGGATTATACAATGAATTTTTTCATTATTTCCGCAATTCTATGGTTCCTTTTTTGGATCCGGCAACTTACGGGCGCAGTATCTTGGAGAATTCTTCTTTCATTGCCGCATCGGGACATCCAGACAAGCGGGTACACGGCAGGGGGTATGTATCACGTCTAACCGGAGCATCGGCAGAATTTCTCCATATTTGGCTTGTTATGACGTGCGGAGAACGCCCATTTACGTTGGACAAAAACGGAGAACTTCAACTTGAATTCAAACCGGCACTTCCCGAATGGTTGTTTACCGAAACAGAAAAAACCATTGACTTTGTTGACAAAAGCGGCAACTTGCGTGAATTAAAAATCGAACAAAACTGTTTCGCTTTTTGTTTCTTGGGAAAAACGATGTGTATTTACCTCAACAAAAATCGCAAAAATACTTTTGGTCATGATGCGGCTGTTATTCGCAATATCGATCTATACAAAAATAAAGAAGTATTCAAAATTAAAGGGGGTGTTATCCCTGCGTTTTTAGCCTGTCAGGTGAGAGACGGCGCATTTGATAAAATCGAAATAACACTTGAATAAACTATTACAATTATAATTTTTTAAACATGGGAGTTTTAAATGAGCAAAGATATCATCAGTTATGACAAACACGGATTTATCATTCACGGCAAAAGGGAATTCCTTATCGGCGGAGAATTTCATTATTTTAAAGTTCCGGCAGCGTTATGGGAAGATCGACTCCAAAAGATGAAAGCCACAGGCGCTAATCTTATTTCGGTATACATAGCATGGAATTTGCATGAACCCAGAGAGGGCGAACAACGTTGGTCGGGAGACTACGATCTGGATCTATTTTTAACGCTATGCAAAAAATACGGGTTTTATATTCTGATTAAACCGGGGCCATACATCTGCGCAGAACTGGACTTTGGCGGACATCCGGATTGGCTGATAACAAAAATCGCACGGCGTGAATTTCGTCTGCGTACATTAGACAAAGGATACCTTGATTTGTGCCGGTATTGGTACAAATCCTGCAGCGAACAAATTGTCAAACATTTGATCACTAACGGCGGAAACATCGTAGCGGCACAAATCGAAAACGAATACGATCACTTAATTGAATACGGTGAAGAAACCATCACAACCCAAGACGCTATAGATTATTTTGTTTTTCTTAAAAACGCTATGGAAGAATTCGGGATTGATGTGCCGAAATTCGCCAACGAGGCGGAATTTTTGCGAGGCCGAGGCATCATCGATACACGCACTTATTATCCAAACATTCCAGGTCTTTGGTTTTGGGAATTTGAACGCTTCGAAGAAAAATTGTTAAGTTCAAAAAAATCCCAGTCAGATTCACCCGTAATGATCCTTGAATTGCAAGCAGGATGGTTTGCGCAGATTGGCTACCCCACATATTCGCCGGGTCTTGAAGTTGTGGAAGGTGTGTCCAAAAGCGTGTTCATTACCGGCGCTTCGATTATCAATTATTACATGATGGTAGGCGGCACTTCTTTTCCGTTTATCGGCGCACGAGGCGACACATCACTGGGCGGACATGGCAACGTTACCAGCTATGATTTTGGCGGAGCCCCTGTCGGCGAAACAGGTGAGCTGCACCCGGAAAAATTTAATTGGTTAAAAGGTTTTATCCGTTTTGCAAAAGAATTTAACCATATTATAACAGAAAGTGACGGAAACCGTTATGCGCAAATTATGTCCGGCGGTGAAAATATTGCGGTACTTAATCACGACAATGCCGTGTTAGATACCCATCTCAACAAAAGTTTTGAAAACTTTACTACATACGAAGAAGGAAACAATAACGGCAGATTTTTCTTTGTACGAAATTGCGAAGAAGAAACAAAAAAGCTTGAGGTATATGTCCCCGAAACTTTGACAGGCAAATCATTTACTTTTCACGCCGCAATCGCTCCTAAAGAGACACGAATGTTCCCGTTTGCTTTCCGCATACCTGCGCCCGGCTGTGATCTGCAAATAGAATATTCCACTTCGGAAATTCTCATGTCAAAAGCATACAAAAACGGTACTGTGATTGTGTTATACGGCAAAACAGGCACAAACGGCGAACTCTCGTTGAATGCCGCTCCGGCAGAAATTACCATAATTGACGGAGATGTTTCGGTCTACGGAAACACAGAATCAATTTTATGTTATGAACACCGTGACATCAATATTGTTAAGGTAAAAAATGTTTGGTTCTTTATCGTGGAAGACTCAGCCATTGGGCGAATCGAGGAATTGTCTAACGGCCTATTATTCCACAATTGTTATTATCTGCAAACATTCGGGGAAAATAATTCCTGCCTCGAAATGACTTATCAAGTAAAAGAGCACACAGAAAATGTTATACGATTCTTTCCAATGGAAGATGGAGCGTATTTTAAAACTGCCAAATTAAATGGGCATGATATTTTCTTCCATACTTCCAAATCCGGTATGCAAATTGCCGGCTTCAAAACCGGCTCATTTTTAAATCGCCCAAAAGTGGAGTGGACATCAGAATGGAAATATACAACTGATACTGCGGAGACAAATCCTGATTATGATCATTCAGCGTGGGACAAACTGGACAAACCAATGTCTCTGGAAGAAGCAGGTTTTCTTGAACATGGATATTACTGGTACAGAACTCAATTTGATCTGCCATCTGCCCCGGAACGTATCTGCATGGATTTTGATCACAATGAAACCGACAGGTGTCTTTTATACATCAATGGCGAACTGGTTTTCCGTACACGCAATAAATCCATCAAACAAAAAGAGATTACAAGTTTTGTCAAAGCCGGTACTAATACGCTGGTTATGTTATACGCTAACGAGTTTCACAATAAATCTCACCCGCACGAAGGAGCCATCGTAAAATACAGCGGCATTATGCATCCTATAAATTTAACCGGCTCATACGCAGATGGAAAAACACTGAACATTCCACTATCAGCATTTTATATCAAACAAGGTTTACAAGGACTGACCGAAGGTTTTACAAAAACTTCTTTTGATGATTCACTTTGGATAACAGCACCAAACGCAGATAAATTTGTTGTGGGCAAAGAAATGGGACACATTGTCTGGTTTCGCAGGCATTTTAAGTACAGCGCCGGAGAAACATTCTGCGCTCCGTTAAAATTTGTTCCACACCGTGCGGATGAACGCTTGACTGTTTACTGCAATGGCTGGCCTGTAGCACGTTATGATATTTTGGGGCCGCAGGAAGAGTTTTTCATACCTGATTCGTACATAGATCCAACTAAAGATAATGTCCTCACAGTAATATTGGAATGTCCGGGTTTTTATGAAGAAATCATGAGCGGTTTCCGCCGAGGATATATGTATAATCCGCACCTTGAGCCGTTTTATGTGTCACAACAAATTACATTGGAGCTAAAGTAGTTTCGTTCTGGGAAATCAACCAATATACTTTCGCATAACAGAAACTATCTCATTAAAATCCAACGGTTTTCCAACATGGTCATTCATGCCCGCTGCAAGACATTTTTCAATATCTTCTTTAAAAACATTGGCGGTCATGGCTACAATGGGAATGGTTTTTGCCCTGTCAACATTGGATGCCCGGATAGCTTTTGTAGCGGAATATCCGTCCATTTCAGGCATTTGAATATCCATAAAGATCATTTCGTATTTTGAAGGATTATCTAAAAACATTTTAACAGCAATACTGCCATTTTCGGCACAGTCTATATTAAGACCTGTGGGTTCAAA
>WQWD01000147.1 GCA_009785545.1 Treponema sp.
AAGTTTGATGGGAGTAAGCGGATTTTTTATCTCGTGAGCCAATTGCTGTGCCATATTTTGCCAAATTGATATTTTTTCGTTTCTGACAAGCGCTTCCCGTGATTTTTCAAGGTCTTGCACCATTGAATTAAATGAACGAATAAGAATGCCAAGCTCGTCATCACGGCGTGTTAAAATCTGAATCGAAAAATTGCCGGCTGCTACACGCTGTATCGCATCTGTTAATTCCACTATTGGGTTTGTTACCCGCCTTGTAAGAGAAATTGCGATAATCGCGGTCATGAGCAGCATTGGAAGAAGAAAAACAACATAATAGTAAATCAAAAGCGGCTGCAGATTTGTTCTTAATTGATTGATTCTTTCAAAATGATCGATTTGGTTTTCCAAAGCCGTTTTTCCCCTGTCAAAATCCTCACCAAGATTATAGCTGATAACGTGAATAATATTATACGCCGTTCTTTGCACATAACGGATGGTTCCAAAATCACGAGGCAGCTCTCGTATCGGGAAACCTGTTTCAAAAGAAGGAGGCGATAAAACATGGAAAGTCTCATCTCCCGAAAAAGAGATTTCTGTCCAATTTCCATGCTGATCCGCTGCCGGCAAAACAAAAACCTGAACAGAAGCGATGTTTCTTGGCAATGGCGGCGGGGCGGCAAAATTAAAGTTTCTTATAATGTTTTCAAACCGTTCCAGATGAAGAGAGTAGTTATCTGCTATAAAACTGTTAGCCGCTCTGTTGCCGGTTGAAGCGTCGGCATGATGCCAAAAAATCACGGCTTGATTTAGAGCGGTTCCAGTCATCAAAGTTATTGGCGTAATGGAAAAAATTACAATGACCGCAAAATACGCTAAAAGCCTGATGTTGAGTTTGCTTCCGGAACGGCGTTTTACCAGATCTCTTATAACCTGAAAAACTAAAATTCCTAAAACAATTAACAGGACAATCGGAGTAGTAAAAAAAACAATTATATGCAGGCGCTCGGGTACATTTCCGTAAAGAGTTTCTGTAAAAAAATTACGTGAAAAAATAAATGTAAGAAAACAAAGAAGAGAATAAATAAGAATCAGAGTTCGTACTTTTATAACCGAGAATCCAAAGCTGCTCAAATTATTCCTCTTCAAATTTTGATTCAAAGAGCTTTACAATTGTTTCTGCTGCGCTTTCTTCGCCTTCTCCGTCGGTAATGATTTTTAATTCTGTTCCGTAAGCGGCTCCAAGAGTTATGATACCCATAATGGATTTTGCATTTATTTTTATTGAGCCTTTTTCAAAATAAATATTGCATTTAAAATTTTTTGTTGCTTGCACCAAAATCGCCGATGGACGGGCGTGAATTCCGGCTCTGTTTACAACCTTAACAATTTTCTCTGTCATTTTCTGTCCTTAAATAATATAATCCTGTCCAAAAAAAACTGAACGGGTAGAATCGCTTTCTATCCATTTTAAAATATTTTTGTTAAATTCCCTTGCCGCATGATAACCCATCGATTTAAGGCGCTCATTCATTGCCGCAGTTTCAATGATAATTGGAATATTCCTCCCCGGTTTTACCGGCACTGTCAATTTGGGAATGTGTACTCCCAAAAGCTCGACTGTATGGTCTTCGGCTCCAAGCCTGTCGTAATTTTTATCGGAATCCCATTCTTCAAGTTCTACGACAAGCTGAACTTCCTTGTGATCCCTGATCGCTCTGACTCCAAAAAGATGAGTAATGTTTATGATCCCCGGCCCCCGGATTTCCATGTGATGCCCGATAATTTTATTTGCTCCTGCGCCCATCAAAACATTTCCATACATACAATTTATTTCTACAACATCATCAGCGACAAGGCGGTGTCCACGGTGAATGAGTTCAAGCGCTGTCTCGCTTTTTCCAACACCTGAATCTCCCTGCAGCAAAATCCCAAGCCCGTAAACCTCGACAAGTACGCCATGAACACTCTGGCGCGGAGAAAAAATCTTGGAAAGGATACGCAGGATTCTTGTTGAAAAATCAACAGAAGTTAGGTCAGTCTGCAAAATAGGGCATTGGACACTCTCGGCAATTTCCAAAAAATCTTTGTGCGGAGTAAAGTTGTGAGTAAAAATGCAACAAGGCATTTCGTACTCAAACATTTTTTTGATGGTATCGGTTTTTCCTTCGCTTTCAAGCCGCCGCAAAAAAGCCATTTCACCTCGCCCAAAGTGCTGTATTCTCTGATGGGCGAAGCCTTCAAAAAAACCCATAATCGCGCCCATCGGCCGGTTGAGGTCAGGAATGTCAATTACCCTGCCAAGCCCCTTACGCCCGCCAATACAATGCAGGTTCAGCGTGTTGTGTTCTTTGAGATCAAGGTCGATTAGGTCAAGTATGGTAAAAGCCCTGTCTGCCATGGGTTTATTGTATACTGTTTTAGGCTGGTGCGCCAGTGGGTTGAAGTTTCCCTTTTTGATCGCAGAGTCTAATATTTCAACACAACGTATCAGATACCAATATTCTGTATGCAAAATACCGATATCTGATACGTTTGTATTATTGTTTTTTTTCCTGTAATAAGCGATAATTAAACTTATGATAATTACCATATTAATGTTTGTGTACGTTTCCTTGCTTATGATTTTGATCCTGCCTATTGCGCTTGCCGCAATGCTTTTCTATTTAATCGGATTTAGGAAACCCATGAAATTTATAATCAATAAACTAGCTCAGTTATGGGCTCTTTCAATTGTTAAGATTACAGGGGTTAAAGCAACTGTTACCGGGAAAGAAAATATACCAAGAAGCGGCGGTGTTTGTTTTGTCAGTAACCACTGTGGTTATTTTGATATTATCCTGCTTCTTGCTTTTTGCACACGCCAATTTGGTTTTATTGCAAAAAAAGAGTTGGCGTTTGTCCCGTTTTTAAATTGCTGGATTTTTATGCTTGGCGGTTTGTTTATCGACAGGAAAAACATCAGAAAAGGAATTAAAACAATCAGAAAAGGAGCGCAAAGGATAAGCACAGGCGGCGGTATGATCATTTTCCCGGAAGGGACTCGTTCTAAGGGACAAGGCTTGCTCTCTTTCCGCCCGGGTTCTCTGAAACTCGCTACAATGGCGAAAGCGCCGATTGTTCCTGTCGCAATAGAAGGCAGTTATGATGTTTTTGAAAAAACAAAACGTTTTGTCAGAACTCCCGTAAAACTTGCCTTCCTTAAACCAATTGATACTAAAGATATGCCTCGTGAGGATCAAAAAAATATTCTTTGTGACAAGATTTACTTGGCAATTAAAGAAGAGCTTGATATAGATAAAAAAAGTATTTGTACTCAACTTGACAGGTTCCTTTTGATTTTGTAGTATGAATCTGTATTCTTTCCCCGGTTGTGTAAGGGTAGCACAGCAGTCTCTGGATCTGCTTGTGGGGGTTCAAATCCTCCCTGGGGAGCATATTATTTTTCTGTTTTGCCACTATCAAGCAAAAAGCAAGGCGAGCCGGCGAACAAGATAAGCCTGCGTAATTTCCGCCCATAATGTGTATTCGTGGAGCTAACATACCGCCCAAACTGTGACCCAGAATGTAGATTCTATTTGGATCGATTCGTGGGTCTGCTCTTAAAATTTCTGTTGCGAGGATCGCGTCTTCTATCGTTTCTTCCCAGACCGTTAAGCCGCCGCCTACAGTTATTCTTTCTGTAATCACGAACCTGTTAAATCTGATTTGTGCCGGAGTATTTTCGCCTATAAATACTGTCAAACCAAGACAAAAAGTTGTCAAAATTGCGAGAATTATAGTCAATTAATTTTATTAATTGACTATTTCCGATTGTAAATACTTATTGTACAAGGAATTATTCAATTCCTTGTACAATAAGTAAAATTAAAGGACTATAAAATCTTTTTTCCTGATTTTCTTTTGTTAAACGAAATAATTGCGAACAAAGTTAAAGCCGCTGTTCCAATTGCTGTTGCAGCCAGTGTCGGGTAAATGTGTTCACGTTTTATTGTTTCGGCAAGAAGCTGCATTGGCAAGCCTGCAAGTGTTACCGGATTATACCTTGAGACATTCGGAATTATATTGATGATATTTAAAAATATAACAACAGTCCCTGCCGCAAGCATACAAATGTAGCTCTTTGTTGTCAGAGCTGCCATTAACATTGTTAATGTTAGTAAAAATACTCCTAATAGCCACAGGCAAAAAACCGCAAAAAATAAATCCTGCAGGATATTTTTGGGAAAAAGGTAAAACGTGTAAAATTGACAGGTTGCAAACGCCAACCCTAAACTTATTGTCCAGATAAAAATGGCGTTTGTCAGTTTTGATAAAATAACCGAACTGCGGGACAGTCCCTTTGTAAGAATAATTGTTAGAGTTCCGTTGGATATTTCAGACGAAAGAAAACCTGCAAACACAACAACAAGAACAAATAATCCCATTTGCCCGACATTCCCAAAAAATTGCGCCCACGAATCAATGGCGGAAGGTTCGGTAAAAAATCCCAATGCGGCAAAGTCCATGCCCCTCATTGTTGGGTCGCTTTCCATCGCCCATGTTATTATTTGCGGCATAAATCTTGCTGTCAGCGGGCTTATCATGCCAAGTACGAAAAATACAGCGGCCATTATTAACAGTGTTAATTTCCTCCTATGAAATCTTTTAATTTTTTTACAACCTTTATATATTCAGGGTTATCCTGCAAAGGCTCAAAAACAGGGAGCTGTAAAACATCTTTCATCATACTTTCTTTAATTGTCGCTTCATTTCTTGGAATAGGAAAAGGTTCTTTTTTTAACCAGCCTTCAATTTTTGTAAAAAACGAATCTCCGTGCAGCTTAAATGGAAAAAAATCGTGAACACAAACATCAACGTATTTTGAAAGAAGTTCTACAGCTTTTTCTGAAGTGCCGCCTAACTGATACATTTGCGCTCCCAACGCATAAAGCATACCTGTGTTGTTGGGGTTTAATTGTTTCATATTAAACAGGTTTGCTAATTTTTCCGCTCTGAAGTAAACAGCTTCGGCAATATCTAAACGATTTAAATTATTATATAAAATGTTTATCAGCGAATGGAATGTCATCATCAGGTTTTGGTATAGTTCTACTTGTAAAACTTCTTCTGCTTTTTCTGTGTTTCCCGTTAGCTGATGTGCTTTGGCTATAAGCGAGCCTTCTCCAGGATTGTCAGGAAATTCTCCAAGTAATTTCAATGCAGTGTTTCCATCTTCCATTGCTAAACAGCAATATGCGTGCAAACCTGCTGTGTCACGGATTACACGAGAATCTTTGCAGTTTTCTGTGATTCGCTCGCACAGGCGAATTGCGGAAGATAAAATTATCATTTTGCGCTGAGGTGTTGCCGCCATTGGCGCATGATTCAGGTACAACTGAACTATGTATTGTAAAAGAGGATAACAAGAATAATATTTTCTGGTAATTAATTCACATTCGGTTATAACATTTTCAAATGGTTTTTTAGCAAAGTCTGCGGCAAGGCGATTATACAAATTTACAATATCACTTTTATTCATCTGCGGTGAATATCCTATCAACTGATCTACACTGATGTCAAAATATGCAGCCAGTGCCGGAAGAAAAGTAATATCTGGATAACTATGTCCTGTTTCCCATTTTGAAACCGAAGCTTTTGTAACACCGATGTAATCAGCCAGTTCATCCTGCGTTAAACCTTTTTCACGGCGTTTTGCGGTAATAACCGCTGCTAAGTTAAACTCTTTCATAATAATAGTTATTATTCAGAAAATAAATCTAACTTGCAAGCGATTTATAGTTGACTTTTTAGGGATAAATCAACCGCAGGGAAACAGATATGCTGTTTTTAATGTAATTCTTGTTGGTTGATTACCCTTTAATTGATAACAGCTTTCTTAGCTGGAGTAATTCAATAACCGTATTTATTCGTGGCGAGGATTGTTGATTTTGACTCTTGAATTTTTTAAAATTATAAAAAAGGCTGCTCAATTATAGTCCTTTAATTTTACTTATTGTACAAGGAATTGAATAATTCCTTGTACAATAAGTATTTACAATTGAAAATAGTCAATTAATAAAATTAATTGACTATAGAACAGCCTTTTAAATCTCTATTCTACCAAATAACGGATGCTACTATTACTGCGCCAATGGTGACAATTGTTGGAATGACAACAGTTGACCAGAAAATGTATCCGTAAGCTTCTTTGTGTGTACAGCCAATAATACCAAGGAATACAAATATAGCAGAA
>WQWD01000148.1 GCA_009785545.1 Treponema sp.
GCGAAGAATCAATTCAAAAATGACTGGAGCGATGAACGAAGGAATCACAGGAGCTCGAACAGTTAAAACACTTGTAGCGGAAAAACAAAGCCTTGCGGATTACTCAAGTATAACAAGCGAGTATCGCATACACGGTACACACATGGCCAGATTACACGCTGTGTTTATTCCAACAACACTTTTTATCGGCTCGCTTGCTACAGCCGCTGTTTTAAGTTTCGGCGGCCACGAAATCGTTGTACTTGGCGCAGATCTTTCGGTACTGGCAATCTTTCTTCAATACGCCGGCGGTTTTTTCTGGCCGATTCAAAACATCGCACGCATTTTTACAGATTTTATTTCGACTCAGGCAAACGTAGAACGGGTAAACGGTCTTTTGGAACAAAGCCCGGGCATAACCGAAAAACCAGAAATAATCGAAAAATACGGAGACATTTTTTCGCCTAAAAAAGAAAACTGGGAACCGATTATCGGCGATGTCGAATTCCGTGACGTGACATTCCGCTACCCCGACGGACACAAAAACATACTGACAAACTTCAATCTTCATGTGCCTGTAGGAACATACATCGCCATTGTAGGCGAAACAGGAGCCGGCAAATCCACACTTGTAAATTTGATCTGCCGCTTTTTCGAACCGACATCAGGCGAAATACTCATAGACGGAAAAGATTACCGCCAACGCAGTCAGAGCTGGCTGCACAGTTCGTTTGGCTACGTATTGCAAAGCCCTCACCTTTTTTCCGGCACTGTCAGAGAGAACATTCGTTACGGCCGCCTCGAAGCAACCGACGAAGAAGTTGAAAAAGCCGCCGCCATTGTTCACGCCGATAAAGCAATCGCTCAGATGGAAAAAGGCTTTGACACCGAAGTCGGCGAAGGCGGAGACAGACTTTCCACTGGAGAAAAACAGCTTGTCTCATTTGCACGTGCCGTTCTTGCCAACCCCCGCATTTTCATTCTTGACGAGGCAACCAGCTCTGTCGATACCGAAATGGAAATGCTCCTTCAAGACGCCATACACACACTGTTAGAAGGACGCACAAGTTTTGTCATCGCTCACAGGCTTTCCACCATTCGCAACGCCGATGTAATCCTGCTTGTAAAAAAAGGCAAGATCATCGAACGAGGAACTCACAAGGAACTGATGAAACAGCGAGGAGCGTATTATGAATTGTACACACGGCAGTTTGAGGAAGAAGAACTGAAGGGTGTTAAACATATTTGAATCAGCAAATTAAATACGGGAGTGAATATCAATGGCACAAGCAAAATTAAGTTTTGACGATTTTATTCAAGGATTAGATGCAGACAACCTGGCTTTTGCGCAGAATCTGCACGACTATCTCTTGAACAATGGCTGCAAGGTGACATTCGAAGAAAAGAAAACAAGTCTGTTGGGTTCTTATAAATATACAAAGACCAAAAGGTCAATCATTAATTTGCTTCTAAAAAAATATGGCTTGGTTGTACGCATTTACGGCGAAAACACAAACGGATATCGTGATTTCTTGAATACACTGCCGGAGGAAATGGTTCAACCCATCGAAAGTGCTGGTATATGTAAAAAACTGGTTCATAATGCCTGCAGCCTAAAATGCACAGGTTATGACTTTACAATCGGAAAAATACGCTACCAAAAATGCAAGTACAATTGCTTTGAATTTTTGGTAACAAAAAAAAGCAAACGTTATATCAAGCAATTTGTTGAAAACGAATTAAATGAAAGAGCGGCACTTGACGTACATTAAGTATTATGAACTAATGTACGTTAGGGATACATAAAAGTAATGTGTGCAAGAAAAAAAACAGAAATAACTATTCGTAGTTCCGCAGCCGAATACCTTACGTTTATCGCCTCAATCGGAGAAAATCAACAAAGCGTTGAAATGCGGTACGAAGATGAAAATATATGGCTGACGCAAAAAATGATGTCTGCACTTTATGCTGTAGACGTACGAACAATTAATGATCATATTCGAAAAATTTTTTTAGACCATGAATTATCAGAAAATTCAACTATCCGTTTTTTTCGGATAGTTCAAAAGGAAGGGACACGGCAAGTTGAACGTGAAGTAATGCATTATAATCTACAGGCAATTATCGCCGTTGGCTTTAAAGTGAACAACGAGCGGGCAATCCAGTTCCGAAAATGGGCAAATCAAATTGTAAAAGATTACACCATTCAAGGCTGGACGATGGACGTTGACAGGTTAAAAAAAGGACATTTGTTTACTGATGATTACTTTGATCGTCAATTGGCATATATTCGGGAAATTCGCTTGTCAGAAAGAAGGTTTTATCAAAAGGTGACCGATATATACTCGTCTGCTTTCGATTATGATAAAGACGCAAAAACCACAAGAACATTTTTTAAAATGGTTCAAAACAAAATGCATTGGGCAGTCCACAGACACACCGCTGCCGAATTGATTGTAGAACGGGCGGATGCCGAAAAAGAACATATGGGGCTAACAACATGGGGATCTGCTCCGCATGGAAAAATCGCCAAAACCGATGTGAGCATCGCAAAAAATTACCTGAACGAAAAAGAGATGAATTATCTTGAACGTATTGTATCGATGTATCTGGACTATGCAGAACTGCAAGCCGAACGTAAAATTCCAATGTCAATGGAAGATTGGGCAAAGAGACTTGACGGCTTCTTGGAGTTTAACGGGAATGAAATTTTAACAGACGCCGGGAAAATATCTTACGAGCAGGCAAAACTTTACGCCGAAACTGAGTTCGAGAAATACCGCATTGTGCAGGACAGATTGTTTGAAAGCGATTTTGATAGGTTTATCAAGCTTGAAATGGCAACAAAAAAACAGCAAAAGCCTTGCTCAAAAACGGATCGCCACTGAACAAGAGGGCGTTAAACATTAGTGCCAGAGAAAACCTCTTTAAATGTTATAAACAAGCTGGGCGAAAATGTATTAGCGTTGTCTAAGCGTTATCTCACGCTTTTGTGAGTTCTTGTAATTTTGTTAAAACAATAGGAATTTCCCTTGCAGAAAAACCAACAACACTTGCTATATTACCTCTGGTGTCTTTTATAAACAAATTTCCAGCAGTATCTGTAAGAGCCTGATATGTTTTACCATCAAGCTCCTGCCTATCAGAAACTCCCTCTTTCTTTTCTAAAACATCAGTAAACCAACGAAATGTACAGCCTTCATTTGAAAGATTAACTGTAGAAATTTGGATACTGCTTGGAGACATTGTGTTAATTAAGTCTCCCGGACTTAAAGTAAGATGTCCATTTTCTTGTTTTGTTACGTAATTTGCCATTTGTTTTTACCTCTTATAAATCATAAAAATCCCGCCCCTCATACAAGGAACGTTTGCACATACCAAGAACCGTGTCTATTCACAATTTATCCGCCCGTTACTCGCTATTTACCTGAGCCTGCAAAGCTAAGGGCGAGCCAAACGGAAGCCGATGAAGTTGACCCAAGCGTCCGGGTCAGTGTTGCTACGGTTAACGGAACGGGTGTTAACGGCATCGAAGTCCCAGCTCCCACCACGAAGCACACGGAAAGACCCCGAGGACGGACCTGTCGGATCGGTCTTATGGTCGCTAGTATAACTTCCCCACCAATCCCATACCCATTCCCACACATTTCCGCTCATATCATATATCCCAAGACCGTTAGGCGCTAAACGTCCTACTTCCCGTGTTATATTCCCGCTGTTACCAAAATGCCACGCTACTTCATTTGCATTGTTGCTGCCAGCAAATGTAAAGGTTTCTCCTGTATTGCCGCCCTTTGCCGCAAACTCCCACTGCGCCTCTGTCGGCAGTCGATACCCTGTCGAGCCAACTACAATACGTACTGCATCCCATCTTGGATCGCCGAAGGTAGGTACAGCTCCCCACGTGTTCGTATCTGTACTCCATATATCAGGATTTACTTCTGTCTGCATCTCGTATGCAGGGCTTAAACCTTCCAGCATACTCAACCTATTGGCAAATACTATCGCTTCATACCATGATACTGACTCTACAGGCCGCCTTCCCTGCACTTCTCCCACAGCAGGATCGCTCAAAAACCCACTGGGATTAAAGCCCATTACTGCTTGAAACTGCTCCTGTGTTACTTGGAATTTGCCCATAAAAAACCCTTGTGTCAGCGTTACCGTTGACATCGGAGTTATATTGCCACCATTTCCTAAGCATCTACCCAACTCAAAACTACCAGATTCTACCCATACCATTTCCATTGGTAGAACAATCCCTCTAGGTTCACCATCAATTCCAAGCTTGTCAATTACAATTTGTACATCCCTGACTCTCGCTACATCAACTGCCAGCAACCATGATGTTCCACTCCCCGTCAAAGCACCCGGTACTATACTACCAGTTTGTTCCGTAACCGTAATATGTTCCGCAGTAAGCCCTTCAACAGGGTAGTCAAAAACTAAATTGATTGCCGTTGTGTTCGTAGTTAAGTTTGCAGTTGCAACCCAAGCTATCGGTTGCACCTGTATAGCTCCCCAGCCGCCTATTCCTTCTTTGTTAATCTCAATTTGTACAACTCCGGCTCTCTCCACAGCAACTTCCAATACCCACGATGTTCCTTCGCCTGTCAATGTGCCCGCTACAACACTGCCTCCAAGTTGACCCCATTGCCAACCATCATGCGGAGTAATTGCGATATGCTCTGCAGTCAGCCCTTCAACAAGGGCAACAAACTCAAAGTAGATGGCAGTTGTATTTGTAAAACTATTTGGAGTTGCTGTCCAAGTGACGGTATTTCCAACATTTACAGTTCTGGGGTCGCTCGTGATTCCCGGCTTGTTAATCCGTAAACTTATATTTCCTGCTTCTACAACCTCAATCACAAGCGACCATGTTGTTCCTTCACCTGTCAAAACGCCTCTGGTAATCACGCCGGAGCTATTTTCTCCGTCAATCGTAATATGATTTGCTCTAAATCCCACAATGGGGTGGTTAAACACAAAATTGATGGCAGTTGTAAACGGAGCGTAGTTTGGAGTTACGTTATACGTAATATCACGCCTGAAATGCACGCCGTCTACCAAGCCCGTTCCTTCTTCGGCATGAATAATTGTCAACTGATTGCCGACAACGCCGAAGCTTGCCGTTCCCAATACGAGTCCACCTTCCAATGTGATTGTAAGGGTAGTTCCCGAAGCCGAAATTCTGCGCCCCGAATAACCGGCAGGAAGGATAATTGTTCCATCGGCTCTAAACTCGTACAGAAAAGGAGCATTCGCAGCGCTTCCAAGATGCCATCTGCCAACAAGCCCTGCGGGAATACTTCCGCCGCCGGTGCTGCCATTGTCATCGTATTGCGAAAGAAGGTCATCGCAAGCCGTAAATGTTAAGGCTATTATTACCACAAAGGCGATAAATTTCAAATATTTTACAAACTGTTTCATTCATAATTCTCCTTTTTCACAAAAACTTCATATAGACCTAATTGTTCTATGTTATCATATAGAACAATTAGATTTTTGTCAACAAGTAAATCATATAGTTCAATAGAGACATATAAGTTGATTAGGACAATAGGCATGAGTGGTCAGGAAGTAAAGATTGCTTTTGGCAGAAATATCAAATCCTTGAGGGCACAAAGACAATTTTCCCAAGCAGATTTAGCAGAACGAGCAGATATTTCAATTACTTTTTTAAGTAATATTGAGAGAGGGCTAAAATTTCCCAAGCCGGAAGTATTATACAAGATAGCTGTAAGCCTTGATTTAGAAATCTACGAACTTTTTATCACAAATTATGTGCCAAAAGCTGCACCAAAAAGCAATAAAAAACTAATAAGCAGTCTTTCTAAAGATATGTCAAAAAAAATTAACAGTGCAATGGAAAGTGTTTTTAAGAAATACTTGAAGTAACTTTGTCATTGCCGAAAAACAAATTATGACAAAGTTGGAAGTGAAATCATCAAAATTATTTGAAGGCAGAAAATCACGCCTTTAAAACATCAAGCCAATTTCACCAAAACCCCATCCCAAGCGGGCAGTGAACCTTCATATTTTTCACCTGATACCGACACAACCTGAGTTCCCGGCAAATAACCTGCAAACTTTTTCGGCACTTTGACAACATTGGAAGAAAAGTTAAGCGCAATTGTATACAATTCGCTTTCGTATTTTCGCTGATAAATAATAAGTTTGTTGTCAGCATAAACAGGGATAAACTCTCCGTAAAGCAAACA
>WQWD01000149.1 GCA_009785545.1 Treponema sp.
CCGTGTTCTGTGGGAGGTAATAAAAGAAAAACTAATACTCCCCTTTGTAGACCTTAAAACCGAATACTACGATCTTGGACTGAAAAACCGTGACAACACAAACGACGAAGTAACCGTCAAATCGGCACAGGCAATCAAAAGGCTTGGCGTTGGTGTAAAATGCGCAACCATTACAGCCAACACGGAAAGAGTAAAAGAGTACGATCTAAAATACCTTCTCCCAAGCCCCAACGCAACAATCAGAGCAGAGCTTGACGGAACAGTGTTCCGCAAACCAATACAGGTTAACCGTGTAAAATCGTCGGTTAATACATGGAAAGCGCCAATCGTAATCGGCCGCCACGCATACGGGGATGTCTACAAAGCCGCCGAAATGCAAATTGACGAGCCGGGCAAGGTAGAAATCGTTTACACCAAAAAAGACGGCTCGGAAAAACGTATAAAAATAGCGGACTTTGAAGGAAGCGGTATCGTGCAGGGTATTCACAACTACGATGAATCGATCCGAAGTTTTGCCCGTGCATGTTTTCTTTACGCCATCGCCGAAAAACTTCCACTATGGTTTGCCACAAAAGATACTATCTCCAAAATTTACGACGGCCGCTTTAAGGAGATATTTAACGAAGTTTACGAAAGCGAGTTTAAAGAAAAATGCGAGGCGGCAGGTATCGACTATTTTTATACACTAATTGACGATGCTGTGGCTCGTGTAGTGAAAAGTGAAGGCGGCTTTTTGTGGGCTTGCAAGAATTATGACGGCGATGTGCAAAGCGACATGATCGCAAGCGCCGCAGGCAGTCTCGCCATGATGACAAGTGTGTTGGTTTCTCCCTCAGGGTTTTTTGAATACGAGGCGGCTCACGGCACTGTGCAGCAGCACTACTACCGCTGGCAAAAAGGCGAAAAGACAAGCACTAATCCAACAGCGCTTATTTTTGCGTGGAGCGGAGCGCTTGCCAAACGTGCCGAATTAGACGGCACTCCCGACTTGGCAGACTTCGCTAAACGGCTTGAGGCGGCAGTACTAAACACAATAGAAGCCGGAATAATGACAGGCGACCTCGCAAAGCTTTCAGATCCGCCCCCTGTCAAAATACTCAACTCATGGGACTTCATCGACTGCCTAGCGGCAGGGCTAAAGTGCTAGCGGCGCAGGGTCAAGCTCTTAAGCACAAAAGGTGCTTAATCTGCTGTTAGGTGGTAACCGCACAGTTAGGTACTAAAGCACCTTAACCCCACCGTTAGGTGGATTTTCGCAACAGGTCCATTGGTTTTAGTCTGCCTGCTTTGCGAGCGGGAATCCACGAGGCTAGTACGGAACATAAAACGGCAAAAATCCCTATCATCAATACAGTGTTCCAGTCGATAATTATCGGGATTGTTTCAAGGTAAAAACCGGGGTCGAGTATGCTGACTTCGCCGCCGTCGAATAACCTTGAGAAGAAACTCAAAAACCTTTCCAAACCTCGAATTAACTCGTTGATGTTGCTGCCTATCAAAAGCCCGACACCAATACCGATGATACTGCCGACAAGCCCTGTCAGAAAACCGCCCCACAGAAAAATGCCTGTTACACCTCTTACAGTGCCGCCGGTTACTTTTAAAACAGCAATGTCTTTGCGGCGTTCCAAAGCAAGCATACTTGTAGCAGACGATACATTTACCGCCGCTACAATTACAATAAGTGCCATGATAAACAATAAAAGCTGTCTGGATGTTTGATAAGAACGATACTGCGAGCGGAGCAAATCTTTCCATGTAAATACGGAAAACCTGCCGTCTAATTCGTCATGTATTGCAAACAAATAGTTTTCCACTTCCCTGTACGGGCTGTCAATTTTTACAAGCAGGCTCATTTGAGTATTCTCAGGGGCAAAGACCCGCCGCCCTCCTTCAAAACTGATAATACACCATAAAGCATCCAGCTCGTTATACCCGCTTGTCATGATTCCTCGTACAGTAAACGGAGCCATTCTTGGCCGAAAGCCTGCGTCTGTATCTCTTACGGTCATCAGCCGGACAGTATCGCCTACACTAGCGCCGATATTTTCCGCCAGCGTTTGCCCAAGCACAATGTCACGATCCGTTTGAGGGCTGTGTTCTCCGTCAATGACGATTAAAAATTGAGCGCCGGCGCTGTCGTCCCAAAACGAAGGATCTACCGCACGGACAGAAACCCCTGTTCTTCCTGTTCGCCCGGCTAAAACACCCATTCCCCTTCTCTCAGGCCATACTCCCCTGATTCCTTCGATTTGATTGATCCTTTCGACAGTGTCTTCGATCTCGTTATCGGGAACATTAAACACCTGCAGATGAGCCGTTCCAAGTTCGATAAATCTGTCGAGGATTCCTCTTATCATGCCGTCAGCTACAATCAAGGTTACGATTATCGGAACAAGGCTTACGGCAATTCCGGCAGCCGCCCCCCTAAGAAAACGTGCGCCTTCATGCGCTCTTGCCCATAAATATCTTAGTGCGATAAAAAAAGCGGCGTTTGTTTTCAATCGCTTATCCCTTCTTCTTCCAAAAGCTTTCCGTTCTCCAAACTAAAACACACAGAAGCTTTTCCGGCAACTTTTCTGTCATGCGTAACAACAATCAAAGTTTTCCCTCTTTTTTGAGCACTTTCGTAAAGCAATGCGGCAGCCATATCTCTGTTCTGCGGATCGAGGTTTCCTGTAGGCTCGTCAGCTAAAATTATCTGAGGATCGTTAACCATCGAACGAGCTACTGCCACTCTCTGCCTTTCCCCGCCCGACAACTGTGACGGAAAATGTCCTTTGCGATTTTCCAGATTTACATCAGCCAAAAGAGCTGCAGCTCTTTCTATGGCTTCTTTTTTCTTCATTCCGGCGATAAAAGCCGGCAGCATTATGTTTTCTAACGCCGTAAAATCTTTTAACAAATAATGAAACTGAAAAATAAAACCAATATGTTTTGAACGATAAACAGACATTTCTTTTTCAGAAAGCGCCGTTATATCGATTTTTTTATCAATACCGATAAAAACGCTTCCTTCGTCAGTTTTATCCAAACCGCCGATTATGTTAAGAAGCGTACTTTTACCGCTGCCGCTCGAGCCCCTGATAGCAACAGAATCGCCCTGTTCAATTTCTAAATCAATTCCTTTTAAAATATGAAGCGTTTCGTTTCCTGACGCATAATTTTTAACAATGTTTTTTACTGTCAGCAGAATATTTTTTTGCTTAACATCACTCATAACGTAATACCTCCGCCGGTTGTATTTTTGTAATTCTGGCTGACGCAAACCATGCGGCAGCAAACGCCGATAAAAAACCAAATAAAAATATCATTACTACTTCAAACGGCAGTATTCTTGACGGGATTTCCCTCAGGTAAAAAACCGCAGGCGAAAAAACAGTAAATTGCCCCGACAATCCCAGTCCCAAATGAAAAGCGACAACATTTATTATGTCAATAATAAAATTAACGATGTTTTCTATTGCCGTAAAAAAAGACTGTATATTTGACGCTACCCAAATTCCAAAAACAAGTCCGATACCCGCCCCTGTTAAACCGACAATAGCTCCGTCAAGAATAAAAACAAAACGTACTTGTCTTTGCGTTCCGCCAATGGCACGTAACAGCCCGATTTCTTCACGTCGTTGAAGCACTGCCCTTCTCTGCGCCTGAAAAATATTTAATCCTACTACAATAAAAATTAAACCCACCAGAATAAACATAAAAAGTTTTTCGGTTCTTAACGCTCCAAAAAACGCACGGTTATAATCTCTCCAGCTCGATATTCGAGCCTCATGGAAAACTTCAGGCATATTCCGATTTGCCCTCTCAAGGGTACTTCTGTCATTAAAACGATTATTGATTTTTATTCCCAAAAGCAGTCTGCTCTCATTGTCGAGTAACGGCACACAGTCTATGTTGATAAAAGCCCAACTGTTATCAAATTCGTAATAACCTGATCTGAAAATCCCTCTGACTGTAAATGTTTCTACGCCGCCTTCATCTTCGGCGGATAAAATTCCTGTAATAGAAAAAAGCGTAATAACATCAGATAAACCAACACCCAGCCTTCGGGCAAGTTCAGAGCCTAACAAAATTGACCGTGGGTTCGATATATCAAAAAAACCTGCTTCAAAATCCAAATGACTTGCCATCCCGCTGTCAATTTCAAGTGTATCTTCACGAAGCCCTCTGACTAAAACTCCCTGCTGACCTGTCCTTCTGCCTCTTGCAAGAGCCTGAAATTCCTTAAACGGAACTGCCGCCCTTACGCCCGGAATAGTGAATATGAATTCCTGTAATTCTTCTGTTTTTTCCTGCGGAAAAGAATCTACTCGTAAATGGTAGGAAGATATTTCCAAAATACTTTCGATAAAACCTAACTGAAATCCGTTCATAACAGAGATAATTACAATCAAAGCGAATACGCCGAAAGCAATTCCCAAAACAGACAAAACAGGGGAATTTCCACGTCCTTTAAAAAGGTATCTTGAAGCAACAAATAAAGTCCAGGATTTTTTCAATTATCGCATCCTTGTCTCAGAAATTTTTCTGCCGTCTTCCCATACAGCCCGTAAAACTAAAACATTATTCATATAAAGGTCTTCGATTTCTGTATTGTTTTCCATACGGACAACACGCTCGATAGCGCCATCACGGTAATTTCTTTCAGCTATTAAATTTCCCGCAGAATCATATTCAAACTCAGCTCTAAGCTCGGTATCGCCCCGCACTTTTATCATTGTCAAAATACGGTCGTTGTCCCATATATTTGTAATAACCCAAACGCTTTCATCTTCATCATCAAAAAGGGTTTTTCTTAAAGTTCTGCCCCTTTCATCGTTTTCAAATACAATCGTCGAGTGAATATACGCAAAAATATCACCAAAGAAAACAGGGAACACATTCAGCCTTTGACCGATAAAAGATTCGTCACCTAACGCATCTAAAGTGTGTCTTGGGAATGTAATCCTTACAGGAATATCGTTTATAAGGGTATCTCGGTAAAATGTACGTTCCATTGCTCTTAATGTCATGGAACGGGTATAGCGGTAAAAGTCTCTGTAATTTAAATCAAATTGATTGGTTTCTTCATTCCATAAAAGATGGGCAGAGCTGATTATCACATTAATATTGTATTCGTGTTCAATTTTGGTTATTCCGCTAAAATCCGAAAACCTGTATTCGGTTACAATAAAAGAATTTTCGTTAAATATTTCGATAAAACCTGTTTTTCTGTTAGTTATAATGTATCTTAAATGATAATCTATTGGACGCACGCCATTAATAACAGAAGGCTCGGCATTTTCATATCCATTTTCGTTAGGTGAAATATTATCTTCGGTTTCCTGCTGCGGCGGCAGCATTAATACAGCGTTTACTCTTGTAGTCATGTTAGAGTCTCTTAATATCCACTGCGTACGAAATACTTCACCGTTTCTGTAAAGAACCCTAATCTCAGCCGAAAAATCAGTGTTATGAAAAGGGCGAATATAATCCGGCATATCATCCACCCGCACTGAATCAATGGAAAGAGAATATTCGTTTCGTAAAGCGACAAAGCGTGAAAATATTTCTTCAATAGCCATACCACCGGCATTTGAACGAAACCAGCGCACAGGTCTTATGATTTCAGGGATTTCTTCTTCATATTCTTCATATTCTTCATCTTCATACGCTGTTTCCAAATCTGGTTGATAATCATAAATGTCAAAAGTCAACAAAGGAACATCGGGGATTCCTCTGTCAAATTCCTGAGTCACGGCGATAAAACCTGCAAAAATGAGTAAAAACAAAATGCCTGTAACAATAATTCTTTTACTCAATTCCTGTAAACTCCCTTGCGAATTTATCCGGGTCAAATTCTTCGATGTCGGTATACTTTTCTCCAGTGCAAATATATACCACAGGTAATTGTAATTCCGACGCCAAAGAAAAAATAACTCCGCCCTTTGCGGTTGAATCGTATTTTGTAATTATTACTCCGTTCAAATCAACAGCACCATGAAAAACTTCAGCCTGAGCGAAAGCGTTTCTTCCAGTAGTGGCGTCTAACACAAGATATTTTAAGTACCTCGAACCGTTTAACTTTGATTCTACAACTCTGTCAATTTTACGCAACTCTTCGACAAGGGCGTTTTTTGTATGCATTCTTCCCGCTGTATCGGCGATAACGACATCGGCTCCGCCGGAAACAGC
>WQWD01000150.1 GCA_009785545.1 Treponema sp.
CCCGAAATTTCCGACGCAGCCCTTACAATTTCCCTTGCGGCGATTATCTCGTTCTCCATCGAATCCGAAAGAGATACACGGATTGTGTCTCCAATACCTTCTGCCAGCAAGGTAACGAGAGCCGCCGTATTCCTTACAACACCTGCTGTCAGCGGGCCTGCCTCGGTTACTCCGATATGCAGTGGTGCATCTGTACGGTCGGCAAGGATTCGGTTTGCCTTTATATTATCGGCAATTCCACTGGCTTTTATAGATACCAGATAATTGTAAAAACCACATTCTTCAAACACAGCGATTTCCCGCATGGCGGCCTCTACAAGCGCTTCAGCCGTATCCATGCCGTTTTCTACTTTTTCATTAATGTCCTTTGGCAAACTGCCCGCATTTACTCCAATGCGAATGGGAATATTCCCGCAAGCGGCTTTTTCAAGAACAGCAAGTATTTTTTCCTTACTTCCGATATTTCCGGGATTGATACGGATCGCCGCAATGGGAAAGTCCATACAGCGAAGGGCGATTTTGTAGTCAAAATGAATGTCCGCAACAAGAGGCATAGAAACCATCTGAGAGAGAGCCCCCAAGGTTTCAGCTTTTTGGATAGTGGGAACGGCGAATCTGAGCACCTGACAGCCCAAATCGCTAAGTATTTTTATTTTAACAGCGGCACTCTCCAAATCACTTTCGCAGAGGTCTTCTTTCCACATTGTTTGAATGACGACAGGCATATTGCCGCCAATTTGCGTCGGCTTCACATGAGCGAATCCGCCTACTGTCACTATCTTTGACATTTTAAATAAATATCATATAAATTGAAAAAAACAAAGTATGCAAGGGGGGTTAGACAATCATTGACAGGGGGAGAGGCGTGGCTGGCAGGGAAAAACTCTGCCGAAGAGTCCACTCCAGAACCTCAGCAGAGGATAGAAAAGCCTTAAGTGAATTTGTAGTTGCAATGAGAATATTTTAAATTGCTGAGTTTCTTTCGTGGGGAGCGGCAGAGATGTTTCTCCCTGCCAGCCACGCCTCTCCCCCTGTCGGTGGTCGTATCCACCCCTTGCGTACTTTGTCTAAAGCTGTACAAATTGCGCAATTATGGGTTGACAATTATTACAATGTAATTGTATAATCTTACAATGATTAGAGAAAGGGCTGTTTGCTCAGTAAAGATTAATACCCCCCATATTCTTTAACAAATAACAACAATCATAATATAGCAAAAAAGCCCTCCGGGAACACTTGTGAACTTGTCCATGTCCACTTGGCAGGGGCAAGTTCACTTGCGGGGTTTTTTTTATACACACATCGCAAAATGAGGAGTTAAAATGAAGAAATTGGTTTTAGGTATAACGTTAATGGCAGCTATGGTGTTTTCTGCCTGTACGCAGCATGATCCGGAAAGGTACTTTGAAGCTGAACCGATAGACGGCGGCACATCAGTGCGGATTACAGGCTACATTGGTACAAGCTGGGAAGTCAATATCCCATCAAGGATACAAGGCTTGCCCGTTACTGAAATTGGTGAAAGAGCGTTTAGTAATAGAAATCTGATCAGAGTTACAATTCCTAACAGCGTTACTTACATCGGGGATTGGGCATTTGAGGACAACCAACTAACCAGCATTACAATTCCTAACAGCGTTACTTACATCGGGGATTGGGCATTTGGCGATAACCAACTGACCAGCGTTACCATTCCTAACAGTGTTACTTCTATCGGGAATAGTGCATTTTTGATTAACGAACTGACCAGCGTTACCATTCCTGACAGCGTTATTTCTATCGGATATCGGGCATTTTCGAACAACCAACTGACCAGTGTTACCATTCCTAACAGCGTTACTTTTATTGGAGGTCATGCATTTTTTGCCAACCAACTGACCAGTGTTACCATTCCTAACAGTGTTACTTCCATCGAGGAGATGGCATTTTCGTGGAACCAACTGGCTAGCGTTACTATTGGAAACAGCGTTACTCACATCGGGGAGATGGCATTTGATAACAACCAACTGTCCAGCGTTACCATTCCTAACAGCGTTATTTACATCCAGCCTAGGGCATTTAGGAACAACCAACTGTCCAGCGTTACCATTCCTGACAGCGTTATTTCTATCGGATATGAGGCATTTTCGAACAACCAACTGACCAGCGTTACCATTGGCAATAGTGTTACTATCATCAGGGATAGGGCATTTACGCGCAACCAACTGACCAGTGTTTCCATCCCTAGCCATACTGAAATAGGAACTGGGAATTTTCCCTCCTTCGACAGCGGTGTTACTATAAACCGCCAGTAATCTATGGTGACACTGCTTGAAGAGTTTGCGCTTTTAACTAACGGTTAAAATAAACGTTTTTAGCAGTGTTTATGTTTCCAGGACGTGTCCCGTAACTTTTGGGACACGTCCCCTTTAACAATCATGATTGATTACCACCCCCCGCCACAGACTTGTACGCAAAGGGGTGGTATATAACACGGGCAGGCGGACTGCGAAAAGCACTGTCGGCGAAATACGGCTGTGTAGTGCAAGCCCGTCACGCCAGAGCGTGTCGTAGATACTGCCACAGCCGTTCCTGAGCCGACAGGGATTTTCGCAGTCCGCCTGCCATAATTGTAATACACCAGCCCCTTTGCGTACGATGTCAAAACCTCTAGTATAAAACAGACTAAAAGTAATATAATAAACATTATGGGATTTACGCTTACAACAAAAGAGCAAAATATACTTCTTGCCGATGCCCGTGAAGCGATAACAGCAGCGCTGGAACGCCGAAAGCCATCTTTTCATCAGATTGATGAGCAGTCTGTTTTAAATACGCCTTGCGGAGCGTTTGTATCGCTGCATAAGGGGAGAGACTTGCGAGGCTGTATCGGCAGGATGACTGCTTTAGATACGAAAGCCGCTTTCGGTGCGAAAGATTCAAACCTGCCTCTTTTTGAGACTGTCCGTTTGATGGCAAAGGAAGCGGCGTTTGGCGACCCTCGTTTTCCGCCGCTTAACAAGGAAGAACTTAACATTTGTCATATCGAGGTATCTGCTCTTTCGCCGATGACACTCTGCCACGACCCCATGTTGGTTAAAGTCGGAACGCACGGATTGTATCTTACTGCCAGCGGACGTTCGGGCGTTCTGCTTCCTCAGGTTCCAGTGGAACAGGGATGGACGTTACACGAATATCTTGAATACATCTGCATAAAAGCCGGGTTGCCGCCGGGCTCGTACAAAACACCTAACGCACAGCTTTATACTTTTACAGCAATTATTTTTACGGAGAAATAAATTTATGAAACGAGAATTATTTGATTTTTTAACAAAAGACATCATCGAGAAATCAGGCATTATCGCTGTTGACGAGCGGCTAAATCCGCAAATCACCGGGCTTGAATACGATTCACGGGAAGTAAAACCCGGAAATCTTTTTTTTGCACTGCCCGGTCTTCATACCGACGGCAGCCTCTACATTGACGATGCGATAAAAAACGGAGCTGCCGCAATCATTTACGAAAGCGATGACGTCAAACATAACCCTGATGTCGCATATATAAAAGTAAAAAGTGCACGCTTTGCGATGTCGCCGGTGTCGGCATCTTTTTATGATTTTCCTTCCCGGCGTTTGCTGGTAATCGGCGTTACTGGAACCGAAGGCAAAAGCACTTGCGTCTCTTTTATCTGGCAATTTTTAAAATTGATGGGAAAAAAGGCGGGGTTTATCTCTACAGTCCAGCACTGTATGGGCGGCGAAGTTCTTTGGAACCCTGAACATCAAACAACCCCGGAAGCGCCAGTTGTTCAGAAACTGCTGTCAGAAATGGCAGATAACGGCTGCGATTATGTTGTGCTTGAATCGAGTTCTCACGCCTTGTCGCCAAGAACAAACCGGCTTGGCGATGTGGATTTTTGCTCCGCAGTTCTTACCAATATAACCCATGAACATCTGGAATTTCATGGAACATGGGAGCAGTACAGAGATGATAAAACAAATCTTTTCCGTGCTGTAAACCGCTACAAACCAACACAGGAAATTCTGAACAAATACGCAGGCTCTTTTCTTGAGCCGTTTAACGTATTAAATGCCGATGACGAAAGCTCAAAATATATCGCCAATCTTATGCAGATAAAATCATATTATTACAGCCCGTCAGGTAAAACATCGAACATAGACATTTGTCTGGAAAAAATTGAAAGCAGTGCCGGCGGCAGCCGTTACACGCTTTTTATCCCCAAACTCAATGAACATCTGGATGTAAAAGATAATCTGCCGGGAGCGTATAACTCTTACAACGTAATGGCGTCAATGCTGGCAGTTTCTGGTCTTTTGAATGTACCGTTACGTGAAATCGCCCCATTTGCGGAAAACTTAAAACCTGTAAAAGGAAGAATGACAACCATCGAAAAAGGCCAGCTATTTGAAGTAGTTGTGGATTACGCCCACACGCCTTCATCGTTTCAGACAATCTTTCCTCCGCTTTACGACAGGCTCAAAAAAACAGGTGGCAAGATCATCAGTCTCTTTGGTTCGCCGGGAGAACGTGACACAAAAAAACGTTATGAACAGGGAAAAATCGCTGCGGCTTATTCGGATATAGTCATACTTACAGACGAAGATCCTCGCGGCGAAGATTCAATGGCAATCATCGAGGAAATAGCAAAAGGCTGCGAAGACGGCTGGAACGATTCGGCGAGCCAAGGCGGCAGTGCAAAATCGCAAAAACTGACCCGAGGCGAAAACTTGTTTTTAATCCCTGACAGGCCGCAAGCGATCCGCAAAGCGTTCAGCCTCGCGTGCAAAGGCGACATTGTTCTATTGCTTGGCAAAGGGCACGAAAATTCGATCATTTACGCAGATCATGTTATGCCGTTTGACGAAATCGCCGAAGCGGAAAAAGCGCTTGAGGAACTGGGGTATTAGTTTCCGTGTAACGTGGACAATACGCCAGCTAAAATTTCACCAAACATATTTGACGAAACAATTACATCAAACTTCGCCGGTTCTTGAATAAGCTGCGAAACAGCTATGTCAATATAAACAAACTCTATATCAACCTGCGGGAAAAACATGGCAATATCCGCAGCGGCTTCCCTCCACATACGTGACGACTCAAGCACATCAGCTTTATCAACGATACATAGTTTTTTTTGCCTGCTGTCGGCGCATTCAAAGGCAACCCTCAAAACACGCTCAATTTCTGTCCACGAATACTTTTCGGTATCAAACGCTTCCTGGCAGCCTTTCCCCATGCACGAGCCACACGGCGAATAGAGCCTGCCTCGCTCTCCAAAGTAAATCCCGCCTGTCATCTCTCTAACAAGAACAATGTCGAATAACGGCTCACCGCCGCTGTCTTTCTCAACATGAAAAAATTTCGCAAATTCGCAATCACGATATTTATTTTGTATCTCATCAAAATTCATTATTTACCGCAGCCAGAATCGGGCACCAATGGCACTGGGATAAAACAGTTTGGAGAAATCGAGGCTTGGAAGAAACTCTACGCCAAATGAAGGAGCAATATGCGCAAAGATTTCCAGGTTTCGTCTTACCTGCCAACTAAGCCCCACAGGAAAACGAATTCCTCCTGTTACGCCAATATTATTATCAAATACAAGGTTTGTAAAAACACCTATTCCCAAAGTAAAACGCAAACCAGCCCCAATCGAAATCGGCGCATAATCAGCGGTTATACCAATAATACCGGCTTCATCATTAAACGGCAAATACCAATTTGCCGCTAAATGAACATCTCTTGACGGACTTAAAAGAGCTGAAAACCCCGGAGCATTTATACCCCCGGCACTATAATTTATTTGCGCTCCTATGCCAACCGCATGAACATTAGCGAACCCTGCGATACAAAAAATAGCTAAAATTATAAGCAGTTTTTTTTTCATAATATTTCCCCTTATCTCTTACCAACTGCCGCCGCACCGGCAACTCTGCCGTTAATATCGGAAAGCCCCGAGCGAATATCTCTGGCAATATTCAAAGTATCCTGATACCTGCCTTCCGCATAACTTGCTTCGGCTCTATCAGCGGCTTGGTGGACTCCTCGCATTTCTCTGTCCAACTCATCATGATCGAGCTGAAGCAAAGAATAACGAGCGCCGTTGACATTTCTTTGAGTTTCTTCGATTTCATCCCATAAGCCGGAA
>WQWD01000151.1 GCA_009785545.1 Treponema sp.
AATTATACAAATCTGACGGAACATCTTAACCGGCTGTCATCTGTTTGCGCGGATTCAAGAAGACAGAGACAACCTCAGCTTGTTTTTTTAAACTCATTTTAAGTACACGCATATGAAGGCTGGCACTAACAGGTAAATCCTCAATAGGAGCAAGATAGATCATGCCTTGGATAGAACCGTGTGCAGGTCCATAGGTATTGAAGATACCAAGTATTATAAGAATAGCCCAAAGTTTCAGCCATCCCAATTTTTTCCCGATAATGCTATCTTTAATCCACCAAATTACTATCCCAAACAAAAGTCCTCTGATAATTTGAGCAAACAATACCCCACCCATACTGATTTCGTCTAAAGGTCTAAAACCCATGAGTTCAGCTACACTTTCTGCGTAACTTAAAGTTAAAGGCATAGCAATTAAAGTAATAATTGTGTAAGTGATGACATGCACTATTATTATTTTGCCATAAAATTTTATTTTTTCCATGAACCCTCCATTTTTTCAATCCCATTATATGGGATATAGTTAAAATACCCTAATATGTTTAATCCGTCAATATATTTTCAGTTAATTCAGGTTTTTATTTCGCCTAATGCACAATTAGCACTCCGCCGTCTGAGGGTGTCTCGGCTTCCGGTTTTGCCAGCCCTGCAAACCTATGGTTTACTTATTCGGGCTGTCAAGCTGCCGCCAATCTTAAACGTTAGACGAAATAATTTTTCTTATCCATTTGCCGCGGATGGTAAATGGACATTTGCTACCAACTTAATATAATATTTTAATTAATTATTTTATTCCGTTTTCTTATTATAAATATTTTTATTAATACAGTTAATACAATTAAAATACTTATAACTTGAGAAGTTGACAAATAAAACCATATTCCCCTAAATTCATCTCCGCGTAAAAATTCAATAAAAAATCTTCCAATTGCATATATTATTAAATAAACATATAAAAGATTATTTTTAAATTTTCCTTTATTCAACAAATGATTAAGTAAAAAGAATAGACTTATATTAAAAAACGCTTCAAGTAATTGAACAGGAAACCGAGTTATACCATTTGCTTCTGGTATTGGATTATTTGTAAACATTAAACCAAATTTACATGAAATCCCAAAACAACAACCGCCTAAAAAACAACCAATTCTTCCAAAAAAATGAAATAATGGAATGCTTGCAAAAATAATGTCAACATATTTTTGATAGACATTATTTTTTTTAATTAAAATATAACCTGTAAATATCCCACCAAGAAGTCCCCCATAAAATACACTGCCGCTAAAAATATATTGAAGAACACCTAAAATATTTTTAAATGCGTTTATATTATTAAAAATAAATATTATTTTTCTATAATTAACTAATATATAGAGTAGATAACTTCCAATTATTGCACCAACTGATAAAAGTAAAATAAATATAATTACATCTGTATAATCAAGGTTAAATTTGATAGCTGTTAAACATGCATAAATGCCGGAGGAAAATATGCCGCAAAGCAGCATAATTTGAAATAAACCTATACTTCGTCCAAATATTTCAATATATGGAAACATAAAATTCTTAATAGACCGACAATAATAAAAGCTTATTACTGCCGGTCAGATTCCTAATAAAAATCTCTAATCTACCATGCACCCATACCTCTGCCAAAACTGTCTACAGCACTGGCACAAGCAACAGCACAAATCAATCTCGGTAATGCAATCACGAAACTGATAATACTAAGAACCAATCCTGCGGTAGCAACACCACGAGGTTGATTTGCAGCTTTAAGTTTTTTCATTCCAATTGCACTTACAATGATACCAATTAATGAAAACCCCCATGCTCCAAAAACAAGCCCTGGAATAAAAGCACCAATTGCTCCTAAAATTCCTAAGATTAGACCTGCAATTCCCATAAAATCCTCCTACACTACGTTTTTAGCCCGTATGGCTTTTTTCTTTAGAACAACGTTCCTTTAGTTTTTTGACATCATCTTTAGAACTAGAAACAGAAATAACTCCTCCCATTTGAACTTTTAGTAGGCTAATTGCTGTTTCAAGCAATTTATCCTTATTTTCTTCCGAAAATTGATGAAATATCCCACTAATTTGCCCAAATTTGTCATCCACGTCATTTTATCCTTACGATGTATCACGTATCATTATATAGATGTATTATGTATCTGTCAACCCATTTCTTGAATATTCAGCAAATTTATGTTATGTTAAACTTGGATAGGATTATGGAAACCCATGTATATGAACGCTTAAAAGCCGTTAGAACAGTCTTAAAATACTCTCAAAGGGACTTTTCAAAGGGTATATTTTTACGACAAAGTTCTTATGCCAGAATAGAACAGGGAAAAATAACTGTAAATGAGCGTATTATTGAGCTTGTATGTTCAAAATATAATGTAAATAAATCCTACTTAAAAGACGGTAAAGGAAAAATGTTTAGCGGAAACCCACCTGATGTAAAATTGGATAATTTGAACCAAATTTTTAACCAACTTAATGGTTTATTTCAAGATTATTTGATATTTCAAGCAAAAGAACTATTAAAGGTTCAGAACAAACAAGATGAGCCTTTTTCAAAACTCGGTTAGTTTTTCAAAAGGCTTTCGGAAAAGTGGTCTAAAGCCCACTTTTCCAACAAAATCTAAGGTTGCTTTTTCAAAAACTGAAGTTTTGAAAAAGCCTCAGATAACTAAAATTTCCACCTACTAGATTCCCCTGATTAACAAAAAAAGATAGAATTCTACCATTGTTCGACAAAATTCTATTGTTTCTTTTACCTTTTAGGATATTATTAGTTATCATACATTTTTGTTTTTTGGAGGATTTATGTACAAAAAAATGCTTGGTGATACTATTTATCGGCTTAGAAAAGAAAAAGGATTATCGCAATCAGAACTTGGTGAATTGGTCGGCGTAAGCAACAAGGCAGTCAGCAAATGGGAAACGTACGAGGCAAACCCTGATATAACTTTGCTGCCGCTTTTGGCACAGGTTTTAGGTGTAACTACTGATGAACTTTTGACAGATATAAAAACTCAAAAAAATGATCCAAAAGCGAGGGAAACAACAGTTTTCGGATTACCGGGAACTGTTATTGAAACACCCGAAAAATATGAATTTGTCTCGGATAAAAAAACAAAAAAAGAATTGCCGTATGTGCACATCCATATAGGTAAACAGATTCAAACAGCCAATGCAAAAGCAAGAGGCATTATCGCAATCGGTAATAATGCAATCGGTATTATCAGCATTGGATTGATCAGTGTCGGGCTTATCAGCATTGGGTTGATTTCGACAGGGCTGCTGGCATTGGGACTATTGGCAGAAGGGATTGTTGCCATTGGGATATTTGCATTTGGAGGAGTTACTTTAGGCGTGATTGCCATCGGTGTGGTTTCCATTGGGGTGATTGCCATAGGGTATGTGTCTTTTGGGGTAATCTCTGTCGGGCATTACGCAAATACGATAACAGGCGGACGTGCTTTTGGCAGGCATATTTTCATTCGTTGATTGTATGCGGCTTGAATTCAAATAGCCGGAAAATCAGGCATATCAAAGGATAGATCATCTAACTGAACAAGCCCCGTAAGAATTGCGTAAACTACAATCTGTATGCGGTTTTTCAGGTTTGTTTTACGTTTTATGACTGTAAGACAATTTTTAATTGTGCCTTCGTTGTAATGAAGATTTTCAGCGATTTCTTCATCAGAGAAACCCTTTGCCATTTGTGTAATGATACACTTTTCCAGTGCAGTAAAAACCGTGCTGGCATTTTCCATGTGTTTATTTATATGTAATTGTTCGGGAAATTGATTTTTATATAAGAACTCGTTATAAACAATATTGTTAATAGTTTTGTTTATATAACAGCCGTTTAAGCTGACAATATTGATAACATACGCTAACTTATCAATATCTTCGTCTTTAATTAGAAACCCGGAAACTCCGGCTTTGAGTGCAAGGCTTGCATGAACTTCGATCTCTTGCTCTTGATGAGCCTTATCTAAACAAAGCATAATTATTGCCGTAGACGGAGATCGCCTTAGTATCATTTGTGCAAGTTTATGTTCTGTTGTCATAGATAATTGCAAATCCAGAACAATTACATTCGGCTTTAACTGCTCCGTTTTTATGATTACGCCTGTTTCGTCTTTTTCAATTCCGACTATGGAAATTTCTGAATGTTCGGACAGAGATGCCAAAACATCTTTTTGATCTTCTTTATGCGGCAAAGCAACAAGAACGCTAATCGTTTTGTCCAGCGTTTTTTCCATATATTCTTGTATAAAAATATTGTCATATTTGTCAATGGACTTGAAAAGAAGTTGTTCAGAAACTGAAGTTTCCGAACAACTCTAATGGACTTGTTCGGCTTTGCGTGATATTATTGATATATGAAGACACTCCCTCCACTTTATTTAATCGATGCTTATGGTCTTATTTATCGTTCGTATTTTGCATTTTTGACACGCCCCATGCGTAATAATGCAGGCAAAAATATTTCCGCCTTGTTTGGATTTGCCCGTACTGTAGTTTCGCTGCTTGATAACGGCGCTCCTGCGGCTGACGATCAGGGAAACCTCCTTGAAAAACCAGAAAAACCTTTGCGGCTTGCCGCAGCGTTTGATTCACGAACTCCTACTTTCCGCCATCAAATGTACAGCGAATACAAAGCAAACAGGCAAAAAACTCCTGACGATTTACACGAGCAAGTCCCGTTAGTTGAAGAATTTTTAAACGCACTGGGTATTAAATGCATTAAAGCTGAAGGTTTTGAAGCAGATGACATAATCGCTACGCTTGCCGAAAAATGCAAAAAAGAAAACCGCCAATGTTACATTCTTTCTTCAGACAAAGATTTGCTGCAGCTTGCTGGAAACGGCGTTTTTGAACTTCGTCCGGCAAAAATTAACAAAAACGAGGCATCAGCGTTAAGTACAGGCCCTGTTTGGAACATTGTCGGGCATGACGAAGTAAAAAGTGAATGGGGCGTAGTGCCGGAAAAAGTACTTGATTTGCTTTCTCTTATCGGAGACACTTCCGACAATATTCCCGGGGTTAAAGGAATAGGGGAAAAAATCGCAGTCAAATTGATGGCTCGATACGGCTCACTCGATGAAATCTACAAAAACATCGCAGCAATTGAAGGCGCAACAGGAAAAAAACTTGCCGAAGGAAAAGAAAGCGCATATTTTTCTCAATCGCTGATCCGTCTGCGGAATGATGTCGAATTGCACATAACGAGCATTGACGACTTGTCGGTGGAAAATCTCAATCGTGCAGAGGGAGCAAATGTGCTTATGCGGGAAGGAATCCGCCAAAGCGCCAAGCAGCTTGACCCAAACGTAATGTCTTCCGCACAAAATATCTCAAATGCAAAAGACGCAGATAAAACCGGCGAAGAAGCTCCTTCGAATTCGATAGATATTTCCCTTCTTGGTGACGGAACTTACAAAACAATTCTTGATATAAAAGAACTCAAGACAATTGTAGAACAGGCAAAAAAACAAAAACTGATTGCGCTGGATTTTGAAACAGATTCTCTTGATGCATGGAATTCCCGTCCCATCGGAATTTCGCTTGCATTAAAGCCAAAAGAAGCATTTTATGTTCCTGTTGCACCTCACGGAGTTGATACACAAACGGATATTACAAAAGAGACAAATATAAATTGTGATTTTGTCGATCCGAATAAAGTACGAGATTTGCTCTCTCCGATTTTTGCAGACAACACAATGACAATTGTTGCGCATAACGTAAAATTTGATTACAAAGTCACCAGAGGCTGGGGCATTGAACGCTGGCAATGCAAAATATGGGACACGATGGTTGCGGCATGGCTGGATGATCCTGAGCGCAATAACTATTCGCTTGATTCACTTGTTTCTTACACATTTGATTACTCCCCAATCAGATACATTGACATTGTACCTAAAGGGGCGGCATTTGACGCTGTTTCTCTGGAAAACGCCGCACGTTATTCCTGCGAGGATGCGGATTTTTGTATCAGATTAAAACATTATCTTGAGCCAAAATTAAAAAACATAAATGCTGTTAAT
>WQWD01000152.1 GCA_009785545.1 Treponema sp.
CTCGTTGCGCTTGTCTTTTGATGTGCGGGTTTTGCGAATGTCACATATTGGGTCATAATCCAGTTTTGCGAACCTGCGCCATAATTGCACCCAGTCGGCTGTGCTCTTATAATTTTTGCCCGTGAAATAACTGCGTTCGACAAGCATTATAACATGGAAATGTGGGTGAAATTCGTCTGTTTTGTGCTTATATTCGACTTCTAAAGCTCGAAACCAGCCTTTGACTATAGGGATTGGCTTGCCGTCTGACTTCGGATTCAATTCACCGCTTCGCATAAGCTCATTCCAACCATCAAACATCGTATTTAAAGTTTCGCCCAAATTCGGGAGCGAACAATTTTTAACAGTTAGCGTCAAAAACACAGGGACATACGTTGCATAATCAGGACGCATTTCGATAATTTTCATTATGCGTGAAACATCTGTATAAATGCGCAACGACTTTCGCCATTGGCACATCGGGCACAGTGGCACACGACAAAAATTCGCCTTGATTAATTTAAGTTGTTCAGCCATTTTCAAAAATTCCAGATGACTACTGCAAAACCTCATATTTTCTGCCCTTTTCTCATAATTAACTACTCGCCGACCATCAGCGTTATATAACCCTACGGGCTTTACGCCCGTGCGTTTATCAAACCGAATATGTACGCCGCACTTCTCGTATTCAAGTTTAACCCGCTGTGCAATATCGCTATACACGCTCGATAATTTCAAAGAGGATTTCTTCTTTCTCGACCAATCCCGCTTTTTACCACGCTTATCCAAATCGTTTAAAATTTCCTCTTGATTTATTTTCTTTTTCATGCTATAATGAATATTGGCTATAGCTTTATAGCTGTCAAAAATGTTCGGCAAATTTAATTATTTGCCTGAAAAAAATTGCAACATTTAAAGCATTTAAGCCCTTGCTCCTTTCAATTGTTATTTTGATGTCTTCAACAAATATCAGTATAACAGAAACAAAAGGTAATAGCAAGGGCTTTTTGCTTTTATTAACAAATAATTCTCAATTTAAAGGGGTAAGAAAGTGAGTGCTTGCGTTGAGAGTTACTTCTATATAGTATCAAGTAAAGGATTGGCGAGATTTCTTAACGCAATCTTAAAGACGGCCAAGGCAAAAATCAAAGGACAAAATCCTATGTAAAAATTTTGCATAGGGCTGGCTTTTTCCGACGCATAGAAAAATTTAAATCCCCACTTGACAACTCCGACTTTGTAGGGTATAATAATATTAGAGGTACGTAAAATGGAAAGAGGGTTTGCATATTTAAAAAAATTTTCGGATAAATGGGATAATTTGGGATTGACTGATGATGATTTATCCTTGCTTGAACAATATTTATCAAAAAATCCAAATGCTGGCAAGGTCGTAAGGGGTACTGGTGGGCTTCGGAAATTTCGTTGGAAGTTACCCAATACAGGAAAAAGTGGCGGATTAAGGATTTTATATGTAGATGTTGTAATTCAAGAAATCATGTACATGGTTGATTTATTCCCAAAAAGTGTAAAAGAAAGTTTAACAAATGCCGAGAAAAACGCAATTAAACAGTTAGTAGAGGAGTTGAAAAAATGAAAGAGCAATCATATTTTGAAAGCATTATGGAGGGACTACAACAAGCTGTTGATTTTAAAAATGGCGATAATTCAAAATGCAGAGTGCGAATGGTCACAATACCCGATGTTGAACCCGTGTCGGAATATTCAAAGGAGCAAATAAAAGAGTTGCGAATCAAAAACAATTTTACACAAAAAACTTTTGCAGATGTTCTTGGAGTTAGTGCGAAATCTGTTGAGGCATGGGAAGCAGGAATACGCAAGCCAACGGGTACGGCGAACAGACTTTTCCAGTTAATCGAACGCGAACCCAGTGTGATTAACTATGTCGTCAAGTTTTAAATAGTTCTATAAAAAAAAAATCCCTCGATATAATTGTTATCGAGGGTAAATTATTTGCAAAATGTTTCTTAACCCGCTTGACAAAACCTGTCGAATAATGCATAATAACAATATTATTGAACGGAAAATGAGGAGCAAAACATGAAAGAAATATATTGTTATAAATGCGCTACTCCAAAAGATGAGCGGTGGAAAGAGTTTGACGAAAAAATTATTAGCGCACGTGGCGTATGCCGAAAAGTTTCAAAGGCAGAGCTGATGAGCGAGATTATGAGATTGCGCGAGCAAATAAATAACGAAAAAGTTTATTTGTCGGAGAGCAATCGAAACAAGAATGGACGGCCATTGGCTTTAGCTAAAGACGATAAAGAAAAAATCAGAGCCGACTATTTAGATGACCCAAAGAAAAATAGCTATGCAAAATTAGCGTATAAATATGGAGTGAGCAAAGGCACTATTTCAAATGTTATTAATAAGCACTAATGACGTTCAAATATATTGTTTATAAACGATTAGTGTTGATTTTTGCGAATAAAATAATCCGTGTTTCAAGTGAAATTTAGATTTTATTTATCTGCGAGAAAAATATATAAAAACAATATTGTTGAACGATTAGAGTATCAAATCAAAAAATAATATTTTTTAAAATTTCCACTTGACAAAGTGATAACTTTAAAGTATAATAATATTAAAGAGAAGCGATAATATTATACGAGATAGTTTTTTATGAAGATATGAGGGAAAGGAGCAAAAATAATGAGAACATGGACTGAGGTAGAGAAAGAATTTTATACCCCCGAAGAAATAAAACAAAGTGATTTAAGGGTGGGAATCATAAGTGAGCTAATAAAGGCGCGCCAAGAAAAGGGAATATCACAACGCGAATTAGAGCAATTAAGCGGGGTAAGACAGCCCATCATTTCGCGAATTGAAGCAGGAGCTACAAGCCCTCAAATAGATACCTTGATGAAAATTTTAGAGCCATTGGGCAAGACTCTTGTTATTGCGCCGATTAATAATTAAAGATAACAAAAGAGGGCGGTGAACATCATGAGCAAACAAACGCACTTTGAAAGCCTTGCAGAGGCGTTAAAGCAAGCAAATCAAAAGGGCAGTTACGTGTTGTCACAAGCTCCGATTCTGCAATCCTCCCCCCAAAAGACAAAGTATGGAAAACATGCTTAGAGGGATTAAACGGTTTCACAGATGATTTAGGAAAAAAATGACCCAAAAACGTGAAAGCCTATGAAAAGGCTTTTTTATTTTGATGACAACGCGCCGGGCTTTATAATTTTTTCCATTAAAAATAAAGCTATCACTTGACAAAATATGCAAAATAATGTATAATAACAATATTATTGAACGAAAAATGAGGAGCAAATCATGAAAGAAATATATTGTTATAAATGCGATATTCCAAAAGGGAAAGACCTTGACGAAAAAATTATTAGCGCGTGTGGCGTATGTCGAAAAGTTTCAAAGGCAGAGCTGATGAACGAGATTATGAGATTAAACGAGCAGGTAAATAACGAAAAGGTTTACTTGTCTGAAAGCAATCGAAACAAGAACGGATGGCCGCCGACTTTAACTAAAGAGGACAAAGAAAAAATCAAAGCCGACTATTTAGCCGACCCGAAGAAAAATAGCTACTCAAAATTGGCGTATAAATACGCCGTAAGCAAAGGCACTATTTCAAATATTATGAAAAGCATAGACATTGTTTAATATTATTGTTTTTGGACGATTATTGCCGAATTTGTAAGATAAAATAATCCTGTGAGCTTTTAAAAATTAAATTCAAATATAAATTTTATTTGTTTGAATGAAAATAGTATAAAAACAATATTGTTGAACATTAAAAGAGATTAATCTTGTATTTTAATTGGATTTAAAGACACATAAATTATTCTTAAAAAATTTTAGATTATTTTACAAAAAAATACCATGTTTTTCAACTAAATAATTATACAATAACTTCCATAAAAGGAGTGGGAATTTTATGGAAAGAGAAATAATCCAAAGAGCGCGACAGGCGAATCTGCCCGAATATTTAATGAGCGTCGGCGTTCCGCTCATCAAAAGCGGAAATCATCGCTACAAACACGCAGAACATGACAGTCTTTTGTTTACTGATAATGCTTATTTTTGGAATAGCATACAAGACAGAGGGAACGCGATTGATTATTTAACAAAGCACATGGGCATGAATTTCAAAGAAGCGGTAACGGCGTTGACAAATGTTAAACCAGCCGAACCCCGCGCCGTCCGCGCGTTCGAATGGGGCGACATTTCTGTGTATCGCTCCCCCGATAGCGTTGTTCGATATTTAGACAAAACACGTCGCATAAATTTGTGCATTGTCGAGTGGCTTTTGCGCCACAAATTATTATTCCAAGAGGAACGCACAAACAACGCCGTTTTCCCGATGTATGATGAAAATAATAATATCGTTGGCGCGGAGTTCCGAGGGATAACAAACAAGCCATTCAAGGGCGTTGCGGGCGGTAGCAAATACGGCTATGGCTTCAACGTCAGATTTGCAGACGATAATAATTTTGATTATGCCCTATTTTTCGAAAGCCCAATTGATTTGTTAAGCTATATCGACTACAAAATCTATCACAAAGACGAAAAATTTAAACGCTGTATTTTAATCTCGATGGCGGGAGTAAAAATTAATATTTTAAAACACGGCCTAAAAACGTTCGCACCAAATGCAAAAGCGATTTTGTGCGTTGACAACGACACCGCCGGACAGAATTTTATTAACCTCGTCAACAGCGCGGGAATTGATTATGCTCTGCGTCTGCCGGACGAAAAATACAAAGACTGGAACGAACAAATAACCAACATGAAAAGATATTGTAACCCCGTCGGTCGAATGCTAGAACGAGCGCGGAATAGTTTGTCGTTAGAATTATAAAATTTCGGCTAAATTCCTATTGACTTTTTTCTAAAAGTAATATATAATAACACGTAAGGAATACAATGAATTTTAAAGAGGTGAAAATTATGGAACTTGAGAAAATTACCACTAAGGGACAAATTACGCTCCCGATTAATATTAGACGGCAATTAAATTTAAAAGATGGCGATAAAGTTGCATTTATAGAAAATGATGGACAGTACACGATTGTTAATCCAACCATGCTTGCTTTTGAAAATGCACAGAAAGCATTTGAGGGTGAGGCTGAACGGCTTGGATTAAAAGATGTTGACGATGTTGTTAAGCTGATAAAAGAATATCGTGCCGAAAAGCGCGCAGAAGATGAGGGGGAAAATTAATGCGCGTAATGCTTGACACAAACATTCTTATTTCTGCCTATGTTTTCAAAAGCGAATTAATGTTGGGGCTAATTCAACGACTTGCCACCAAATATTCATTAGTTTTATGCTCGTTCGTTATAGACGAATTGCGCGGCGTGGTTAGCAAGAAATTTCCCACTAAAAAAAATGAAATTGAGCGCATTTTAGCCGACACGCCTTTTGAATTAACTCTAACACCAAGAGTATTACCTGAACACAATTTATTTGTTATCCGCGATAAAGATGATGAAAGCATTTTGTATTCTGCAATTTTAGCCGATGTTGATGTTTTAGTTTCAGGCGACAAAGATTTGCTCGTTGTAAAAGAAATTGAACGTCCCGAAATATTATCGCACTTGGAATTTTTGGAAAAATATTAAATAATTTACTCAAAATAAAATTAACAAAATTTTAAAATATTTCCCTGATAAACATGATAAAATGTTATTGGGGATTTTTCGCTTGCTGGCTCATTCGCTGGACTTGTTGCCATGCGGGGGTTATGTATTTATCTATATTTTTCGAAGTCAAAAATATTTTCAAAAAATGTTCAAAATGTGCGGGGTGGACTTTTTGAAGATTAAAATATTTTTCAGATACTGTACCGATTTGAATTAGACGGGCTTCGTATTCCTTTTGCTGGCACTGTTTTTCGCGTGTAGTGATTTCTTTTTTCTGCGAATGTAAGGCTTTTAGTTTTTTCTCGATTTGTTTCAATTTTTGTGCCTCTTATTCAGTCATGTAAAATTTCCCCTTTTTAACTTAGATAATTATGTAATATTATATTCAGTAAAATGCGTGATATTACATAAAAATCATCGTGTAAATTTCGCTGCAAGCAAAAGATTATCAAAC
>WQWD01000153.1 GCA_009785545.1 Treponema sp.
AATGGTTTCGTAATAGACTGCTTATCATAAAAAGAATAAGCGCGTGTCTGCTTATTTTTATTGGGGTTCTTATACTGACAGGTCAATTTGTTGTGCTTGGCACGGCACTGCAGAGATTATAAAGGAGTATATAGTCAATTAACTTTATTAATTGACTATTTCCGATTGTAATTACTTATTGTACAAGAAATTATTCAATTCCTTGTACAATAAGCAAAATTAAAGGAGTATATATTATGGCAAAATTGGAAAAAAAACAGAAAACAATCATTTTTAGTTTGGGAATTTTAGTCTTTCTTTTGCTTGCGGCGGGTTTTATCTTTCTTCTGCCGCAGGCCGAATCTGATGATAGACAAGCGCCTGAAACTGTCGCAAGTCTTCTAAGAGGCATAGGGATTCAGGTTTCTAATCAACCTGTGCAGCCGTTAGATTTTACTTTACAGCTCCTGGACGGAGACAGCGTAACATTGTCATCTTTAAAAGGTAATGTTGTCCTTCTGAATTTTTGGGCGACGTGGTGCCCTTCGTGCCGCCAGGAAAAGCCTTCCTTAAACGCTTTTTATCAACATTTTCAAAACCAAGGGTTGGAAGTGTTCAGTATTAATTTGAGAGAAAACCCTGACGATGTAAGGCAGTTTGTCCAAAGTAACGGATATACTCTTCCGGTACTTCTTGATCTTGATGGCAGCGTAGGAAGCACTTATGGTGTTAGATCAATTCCAACTACATTTATTATCGATCAGAGTGGTATGATTATTGGCAGGCTTGTTGGCAGTATCAATTGGGATAGTCCGCAGGTTTTTGAGGTATTTGAGGCGCTTTTAAACAATACGCTTTAATTCAAGGTAAAACTATGAACAAGTCTGATTGCTTAAAATTGCTTGTATGTTTGGTGATTTTTTGCGCCGCATTGACAGGATGCGCCTCGTTTTTTTTTACTTCGATTAATATAAGCACTCAAGGTAATTTGTCATCGGTAATCCCCGGCGGTACGCTTGGCTTTCGGGCTACAGGCAGAGATATTATATGGTCAGTCAGCGCTCGACCTGACGGTATGGGAACGCTTTCGTCAGGGACTTTCATAACGGCAGACGGGACACTTATTGTCGGACAAGATGAGTTTAATCAATCTATTTTTGTTTTTGCCAGATCAGCTTATGATGATCGGTTTAATTCAAAGCAAATCAGAATCGTAACTGTTACCAGTGTAAATATCACTCCTATAACTTCATCTATAACAGCCGGCAGAACGCAGCAATTCAGAGCTTCGGTTTCCGGGATCAATCATCCTGATAATGCGGTAACATGGAGAGTCAGCTCAAACGCTTTCGGAACCGGCGCTGTTACAGCGGGAACAACCATAAACGCCAATGGGCAGCTCAGAGTGTCTCAGCATGAAACTTTAACGCAACTCTTTGTAATTGCTTCTTCTGTAGTTGATCCGTCAAGAGTGGATTTTGTCGCTGTTTCAGTGCTTATTCCAACGGTTACTTTGGTGACGATTAATCCATCAAGCCAGTCAATAGTGGCAGGAAGGCATTTCCAGTTTACTGCAACGGTTATCGGAGCAAATGATCCGCCTACTGCGGTAACATGGAGAGTAAGTTCAAACATAACGGGGACAGGCGCTGTAACTCCCGGAACATCGATAAATAACATGGGCACGCTTTCAATAGCTCCTAACGAAAGTTTAAGAACTCTTTATGTTATCGCAACTTCCGTATTTGATCCGACACGATTAGCTCATGCTTTTGTAACTGTAGTTGTTCCAGTTGTAACTTCCATAACTGTCAGCCCTTTCAACCAGACAATAATAACTGGACGTTCAATGCAATTTACAGCATCGACTTCGGGTTTTAATAATCCGCCAACTTCGGTAAATTGGAGTGTAAGTTCTAATGCGATTGGCACTGGAGCTGTTACTCCGGGAACGAGTATAAACGCCAATGGGGTGTTAATAGTAGCGCCTAACGAAACAGCAAGAACCCTATTTGTTTTTGCCTCGTCAAGATTTGATCCTTCAATACGTGGAAGTGCCGCCGTTTCAGTCACTCAGGCTCCTACGACTTTACCACCGCCGCCGCCGCCGCCTCCACCTCCACCACCGCCAACTGTTACGGGGATTACAATTAACCCTTCAAGTTTTTCTACAAGAACAAACACAACGGTTAGTTTCAACGCTGTGGTTATCGGAACCAACAATCCAAACACTGCGGTAATATGGAGTGTAAGTCCGGGAGCGCCAAGAACTACAATCAGCTCAAATGGGGTGCTTACAGTAGCGCCGAATGAGTGGAATCCACAGCTTATTGTTACTGCGACATCTGCGGCAAACCCTGCTATATCTGTGGCGGCAGTTGTAACGGTTATTAACGCTAATCCAAATCAGGGGCCTAATCGGGGAAGGTAAATTGGACTTGTTCGGCAACTGCGAATCTTTGGTTTAGAAAAATTTATTTACACAACTCAATCACAAACTGCTTCACCAGATCAAAATATTGAGGTGTAAGGTTTGACGGAATATCTTTTGCGTTGTTAAGGTTTCGCCATGTTTCGGGGAGGTTTCTGTATTCAATCGGCCGTTTTATCTTGCCGGAAATGAGTGAATCTGTGAAATCAGGGCGGCTTCGGAGAAGTGCCTCATAAAGAGCCGCTTCTTTGACAGGAAGTGTTGTAATGGTAAGAGCCGCCATGCCGGCACGTAAAAATCCGGCATCGTCAGAAAAAGGAGTGGGGGCAAGCAAAACTTTTTCCAGACGCAGACTTAAAGCGGAAGCAAGGGCATGATCTCGAAGATTAATGATTGCGTTTCGTACTTTTTTTATATTGGGTAATTCACTGCTTTTTAATATATGATCTGTTGTTGTGGAAAAAACAAAAACATTTCCGCAGCCACACGCGTCAAAGTTAAACACTTTTGCTTTTCCCAGCCCCCATAGTTTTAATTTTTCCGCCAAGGAGAAAGAGCCTTGAGCTTCCAGACTTTCTCCGGCTTCCAGTTCTTCTTTGTCTGTAAAAACGATCATCCAGTTGTCAATATTATGTTGAACAAAATACAAAGCCGAGCTTAACAAATGAAAAACAGCGATACTATTATCGTTTGCGCCCTGACTGCCTTCGACACGATCATAATGAGCGGAAAACAAATAAGGACTTAAATTTTTAAAAGGAAAAACACCCGAACGGATAGGTTTTTGCCCCGAAGGAAAAACAAAAATATGGCGGTTTCCCGCCACAGGGATAACCGCAGAATTTAAGTTAAGCGAATTTATACATTCCAAAAGTATATTGTAGCGGTCAGCGTTTGGAGCGATAAAGTCAAAAAAACGATCATACGGAATATTTTTTGCCCAATCGTTGCCGGAAAGCGCAGACTTAAAATTAGTAAGTTTTTTTTGTTTGCTGTTTGACTTCATTCCTATTTCCGAAATGTCTTGTTAATCAATAATGCAAGAAGCCTGAAAAACTTTCCCTTGTCTTGACCGTATTTTTTTGTAAAATTTAATGCGGCTTTGGGAAGAGAATACTTGCCGTATTTATGTTTTAAAAAATCCCAGTGTTTGATAATCCAAACATAAAGATCGGCTTCTGTTCTTCCGGGAAAATTAGCTAAAAGCCAATATTCATTAATAATTGATATTACCGGATTATATACATTATTGTACCATGATACAATAGCGTCATTAAAAGGGATTTCTTCTTCTATATCTTCGTTAAGATAATATTTGTGAACCAGGATATGATTGTAAATAACATCATAACGCCCGGGCGAACTAAAATGAAGATCCCAATAATCTGTTAGGTCTCCAAAGTAGGTTTCGGTGTAAAAGATTTTTTTTTCGTAGTCGATTAATGCGTCACGAAGATCTTCAGTCGTCATCATGGGATCTAAACGTATTTCTGTTGACAGGCTGATAACTTCGGCATCGATAAATTCTACCTTTTGCATTCTTGCCACTGATACACGGTGGTTTCCGTCACGGACAAAATAAATTCCTCCGATTTCGTATAACCGTATCGGCGGCAGTATTATATCTTTGATATGAGCTTCGTCAACTCTTTCCCAGCGGTAGCGTAAATGTTCCTTTCGCGGAAGAAAAAATTTGTTAAAATCGTGGTATCTTCCTTCGCTGCCGGCAATTTGTTTTATCGGCACAATTTTATTTCCCATATAAACTTCGTTTTTGGGTTTAAGAATATCTTTTACATCATGAAATGAAAGAAGGTTATCACGGTCGGCGTTTAAGAAATTTTGAATTTGAGAAAGCAGAGCTTTTCCTTTTGCCTTGGTAAAATCAGTTGACGCCAAATGTCTAACATAACCGCTGTGCATTTTTTATCTCCAATTCAGTTCATATCGATTATACAATGGTTATACGCATTAACTACAGTTGTATTTTCCCATTTTGTTAAGCGTACATCGGATAAATCGTACAGATGAATATGTCCATGGACAAGAAATTTCGGTTTAAACTTTTTCATAAACCATAAAAATGATTTAAACCCACGGTGGCATTTGTCGTTTTTATCATGAATTCCTTTTGGCGGCGCATGAGTTAAAAGGATGTCAAGATAACGTCCGTGAAAAATACGGTTCCATAAAAGATTTGGAATTAACTTGGTAATTTCGATGAACATTTGAAAATCGGTAAATTGATTTTTTCCATCGTTATAACGCATGGAGCCTCCAAGCCCCGCTATTATGTATTTTCCTTCGTTTTTTATTCTGGTTCCAAGATGAACAGCGCCGCATCCCAAATATACATCTTCTTGTTCGTGTACAGGATAATAGTTATTTTTATAATGTTTCATCTTTTCTGTATGATGATTTCCAAAAACAAAAAATAACGGTTTATTCAGACTGGAGACGATAAAATCCAGATAATCAAGAGGTAAATCTCCTGAAGAAAGGATAAAATCTACATCGGCAAAACGATCTTTTATATTGGGTGAGTAAATTCGAGGGTCGATTTTGTCGGATATACAAAGTATTTTCAAGGTTATTTCCAATGCCAAAAATGTCGATATTAATAGTAACTATATAGTAACTTACCTTTTTTTTTTTAGTTTGTATAGTATACTAAGTATGGGGGGAACATGAAAAAACTTGGCTTTTTATGCGTTTTTTTGTTTATTGTTGTTTTTTGTTACGGGCAGTCGAATTTTTCAAGAGGGCAGGAGCTTCTTATGGAAAATAACCCGGCTCAAGCTGTAATTTTTCTTGAAAGAGCGCTTGGTGAAGATCCTGCCAACACGCTTACATCTCTTTACCTTGGAATTGTTTATGAACAATTAGGCAGAATGGACGACGCCATTGCCGTTTACAGGCGTATTTTGCCGGCAGCAGGCAACCTGTCCGCCAATGTTGCGAACAATCTTGGAAATGTTTATTTCAGAAGGGGAGATCTTTTTGAAGCGGAACGTTTTTTTTCTCAGGCAGTCGCTTTTGACGCTAATAAAGCTGCTGCGTATTTAGGCAGAGCTAATACGCAAATAATGGCAGGAAACTTACTCAATGCCATTGCGGACTATGAACAATATCTGATTTTAGCGCCGAATTCTTCTCAACGCTCAAATATAACTCAGTTGATAAATATTATCCGCTCGGAAATTGCCGCAGAAGAAATGAGACAGATCGTTGCCGCAGAACAAGAGCGCAGGCTTGCGGAAGAAAGGCAAAGACTTTTGGATGCTGTAAGCGCATCACTCCAGTCCGCCGCAGAAGCAGGTCAGACAATTTCTGTCGGAGCGGACGGCATTGAAGGTCGCGATTGGGATATAGAACTTGAGTGAAATATAGTCAATTAATTTTATTAATTGACTATTTCCGATTGTAAATACTTATTGTACAAGGAATTATTCAATTCCTTGTACAATAAGTAAAATTAAAGGACTATAGTTAAAATAATTGATTAAAAATATTGGAGGATTTATATGGATAAAAAGAAATTGATTATTATTGGCGGCGCTG
>WQWD01000154.1 GCA_009785545.1 Treponema sp.
ACGGCTGCGCCAAAAAGAAGCCGAACTAAAACGTGAATCGGTAGGAAAGCTTCAGCAATTTTTAAGCGAAAGCAGAAAAACCCTTGAAAATCTTGTACGGGAATTAAAAGAAGGCGAAGTAAATCGTGAAAAAACTTTAAAAGTAAAACAATTCTTAAATGAACTTGCACGTAACACTGAAACTGAAAGCGCTCTTCTTGCCGAAGAAGAATACGCCCTGCGGGAGGACGCCCTGAAAGAGTCCGCCCTGAGGGAGGACACTCTTTCGGAGTATTATCTAAAACAACGATTATTACAAAACAAAGTGAAAAATCCTGCCGAAGCGGGAACAAATACAGATTTTGTTTTTTCTCCCGGAATGGAAGTTTTTGCAGGTGCTTCAAAGCAGCGTGGAACGCTTATCCGCATTGACAAGAAAAACTCACGCTTGGGAAATACACGCCCGAACATACCAAACCCTTCGTGGCTGGTAAAAGTCGGTTCGCTAAAGATAAGTTTTCCTGAAAACGAATTGACTCCTGCCGCCCCCGTAAAAACAAAAGCCCGCCCATCATGGACAGCGGAATGCGGCTCATCAGCCTCTGCCGTTTTTGAATTAAAACTCATAGGAATGCGCCTTGAAGAAGCCACAGAAGCTCTTCGCAGTCAAATCGAAGCAGCTTCGCTTGGCGGCTTGAAAAACTTCTCGATTATACACGGAAAAGGTTCCGGCATTTTACAAAAAGGGGTTCACGAATACCTGAAAAAAGACCCGGCAGTAGCGGATTATTGGTTTTCACACCCGGAACTTGGCGGCTTCGGCAGAACCGAAGTTACGTTGAAGTAAAAACTCTGCATTAAATTTAGATTTGTGAAAAATTAGCTATTCTTACATCTCCATCAGGGAAACGAGCAATAACTTCAAGTTCGCCGCCCATAGCATTTATATGGCTGCGAAGAGTAGAAATATACATATCTGTACGTTTTTCTAATTTCGCTATTGCAGGTTGTTGAATATGAAGGGTTTGTGCAAGCATTTTTTGAGATAGACCACGAGCGTTTCTTAGCTCATTTAAGGGCATTTCTGCTAATGCTGCTTTGATAGCTGTGTCATTTTTTGCTCTTCTTTCTGGACTCATTTTTGCTCTTAATTCAGAAAATTTTCTAGTCATTTTTCCTCCTGTATTTCTTTTAAATATTCGTCATAAATTTTATCTGCTTTTGGAACCATTTCATTATAAAAATCATCATTGCCGGTTTTGTCACCGCCAATAAGTAAAATTGCGGTACGTCTTGGATCGAAAACATAAAACGTGCGCAAGGGCTTCCCTTTGCATTGACTTCGTAATTCACGCATAGAACCATGTTTAGATTGCCTTACATTTGAGCTATATGGAAACGGCAAAGAAGTCCCCTTCTCTTCCAGCAATCCGACAGAGCGATCTACTGCGTCTTGTTCGGCTTCATCAAGAGTTTCCCACCAGTCATAGAATTCATTTGTAAATTCCACTTCCCACATACTTTATTATATTCCATAAAAGGAATATAATGCAAGCAAAAGCAGAAAATATCGTAAAAAGAGTAAAATTTTTTCAAAAACACTTGACAATATAGCCAACGTTGGCTATATTGAATATGGAGGTTACAAATGAATAATGATTTCACTAGAGCAGAAAAAATTGAAGTACTAATCCGTCAAGACTTGGCTGATCGGCTGCCAAAGGAAAAGGCTGAGAAAAACGCATTTATAAATTTAGCTGTAGAGCACGAGCTTGATGGTCGTAAATCTGCCGCTTCAATTATGGGGGCGGCAAAATCAGAAAAAAAAACTGTTGCTGCAAGAGAAAACGCCAAAAAACCAAGAAAGAGGCATATTGGAGGCTTTAATAGTATTTACTGTTATAAAGACGGTAAAGTCTATATGTTAAGGCTAACAAGAGATGATAAAGAGGTAGAAACTTATAACGCTGAAATCAACAGAATGATACCAAGTATTGAGCGAGGGAATTATCGTATTGTAGTATGCCCCGACGGCGGAGGACAATACAACGCTGATATACAACCAGAACCCGGAACAATCCCCGATATACAAGAGCTAGCGAAATTAAATGGATTTGAGCCCTTTGATATTAGGGACTTTCCAAATATAAAGAAGTAAATTTACCTGTACTTTGTACAAAAAATAGAATACACGAGACACCCAAGCTCGATATATTAACAAATCTGCAAATTGGGCACACACGGATTCGAACCATGGACATCTTGTGTGTAAGACAAGCACTCTAACCAGCTGAGTTATGCGCCCAAAATATCTAAGCGACTACCTGAAAGCAGACGCTATTTTGGCTGTAAGCCAAAACATCTAAGCGGCTGCCTGAAAGCAGGCGCTATTTTGGCTGTAAGCCAAAATATCCAAGCGGCTGCCTGAAAGCAGCTGCTTTTTTGGCTATAAGCCAAAACATCCAGCGGCTGCCTGAAAGCAGTCGCTTTTTTGGCTGTAAGCCAAAAAAGCGGCTGATGGGAGTCGAACCCACGTCACAAGCTTGGAAGGCTTGGGTAATAGCCGTTATACGACAGCCGCAATCTACCTACCATACTTACAAAAAAGTAAAAAAAAGTCAAGTGGTTTTTTGCCTTTTTATGAAACAAGTTTTCCCTGTAAAACCTGTTTCTTATGCTCAATACTCCTTTGCTTTTTTCCAGATACTGGTCTATTATATAAACAATGCGCAGCCTGAAATTTGCTCTATGTTTGTTATTCTCTACGGGCGTTGTTTTTGCCCAGCCCATAGATCGTGAGGTAAACGATCTATGGATTTCTGCCGGTATTGGAACAGCCGTATACAGCAGATCAGGATTAAGTTATGGCGGCAGCTTGGCTTTTGCCTACGGCAGAGGGGTTTCGGTGGGGCTGCAAACGGCATATTTTTTCGATCTTGAAGACAGAGTAGATGTTCTTGAACTTGGTTTTTTATTGCGCTTTTACGTTCAGGGTTTGTCGTTTTATTCAGGCCCATTTATCCAGTTGTCCGGCGGACAGGCTCTTTTTTTCAGACGGGACGATGTAACTTTTCCGGCTTCATGGGGTATTCTTTTAGGCTGTTTGAGCCTTGGCTGGCGCTTCTTTTTGGATGAAATGTTTTTTATCGAACCTTTTATCCGGGGCGGGTATCCGTATTTATTTGGCGGCGGTTTATCGGCAGGAATAAGGTTTTAAAAGGGGGGATATGAACATGAATAGTTTCAAAAAATTTGTTAATTTAAATTATCTCATTTTAATTGTTTTTATATTTATTGCCTGCGAAAATCCTTTTATTAATCAGGTATTGCAGCCTAAAACTATTACTTTTGAAAGCAACGGCGGAACCAGAGTTGAAAACCAGACTCTCTTTAAAGGCGAACTTATCGAAAGACCTTCTGATCCCGATAAACCGGGTTATACATTTTCGGGATGGTTTCAGGATAATCACAGTTTTCTTAACAGATGGGATTTTAATACAGAACCGCATGAAGATATGACGTTATACGCAAACTGGGAACTGATTTTAATTTTAGACCCGTCAGGCAGTTTGGATTTTAGCGCCGAATTTATGGGAGCAGACATTGATCCTCGTCTTGTCACAATAACAAATTTATCCTCGCAAAATACAGATGAATTGAATATTACAGTTTCAGGCGAAAACGCAAATCTTTTTTCTGTATCACCGAACATGATAGCTAATATAGAGCCAAAAAGCGATGCGAGTTTTACAGTTATCCCGGAGACAATAGCAGGATTGAATGCGGGAACTTATCACGCTGTTGTAACAATAACAAATGCCAACAATATTTTTAAAACTCTTAATGTTACTTTAACCGTAACCAGAGCCGCCCCTGTAGTGACAACATGGCCCAGCGGCATGACCGCAATTTACGGACAATCGCTCAATCAGGTAACGATTCCGGCTAATGGAGTAAGCGTTCAGCCGGGAACATTTAGCTGGACAACTCCTGGTACTCTTGTGGGCAGTGCCGGAACAAGGTCTCACAATATGACATTCACCGCAGACAGCGAAAATTTTTCTTCATTAACAAATAACGTAGATGTTGCGGTGGGAAGCTCTCCAATTATGTCTGCCGCCTTAAATGTTACCGCTCCAATTTCAGGAGAAGAGCCGGTTCGCACTGCGCCCACAACAGAAGCCGACAGTAATTTTTTTGCAAGCGAAGTGAGCTGGAATCCGAACCATGCCGTGTTCAACGCCAATTTTTTATATACAGCTGCAGTTACACTCACCGTCACTGGAAATAATCATACTTTTACAGGCGGACTGACTACCGCAACAATCAACGGATTTAATGCGGCAGTTGAAATAGCACCTAACGGCTTGACTGCCACACTGTCGTATGAATTCCCGGAAACGGCGGCGACATTTGTCAGCGGTATCGAAATTTTTACTCAGCCGGAACTGATTTACTCACATGGAGATTCGCTTAATCTGGCGGCAATTGTCGTAAGACTTTTGTATAACGACGGCTCTTCCAGAAATGTTGCATACAATGATTTTTCAACTAACCATATTACAACAAGTATGTCGAACGGCACACAGTTAAGACTCGCAAATCATAATAATCAAAGGATTACTGTAACATTCAATGACGGAAGAACAGATGTTCCGCCAGCATACAGGCCATTAACTATACAGACCAATCCGCTGACAATAAACCCACGGGAACTTACCATTATTGGTGTAACCGCAGTAAACCGTACATACAACGCCGCAAATACAGTTGAATTAAACGGAGGTACACTGCAAAACATCCTACCCGAAGATATCGGCACTATCGGTTTTACACTTGGCTTCGGTACAATGGTAAATCCATGGGTTTCAAATAACAAACAGGTAACAACAAATATTACTTTAAGCGGCACAGGAGCCTCAAACTATTGGTTAAGGCAGCCTGAGAATGTCACTGTTAATATCACCCCTGCTCCGCTCACAATAACAGGCGCTTCAACTTCAAAACCATTCGATGGCAATAATGAAATTGCCGGCGGAATAAATCTGACATTGAGCGGATGGTTTGGAAATGACGCGGCATCTACATCGCCGGGCACTGTAACCGCTGTATATACCGGCGTGAATGCCGGAACAAACACAGTTAACATCACAAATGTTACACTGACAGGGCAAAGGGCGAATGAATACACAGTAACACCTGTCGATAATTTTTCGGTAACAGGCGGAATTACTCAGGCTGACGGAGCTGCCGTTGATGCGCCAACCTGGGACAGCAGCCAAATTACCCATAACTCAATTACAGTTAATCCTGTTACAGCGATTACCGGGCAATCTGTTGAATACGCAATAAGCACGACAGCAGCCCCAACAATTTTAATATGGCAGAATAACAGAACATTCAGAGAGCTTTTTGAAGCCAGAACATATTTTGTATTCGCCCGTGCTGCCGCTAACAATAACTTTTATGCAGGGCCTGTAAGCCCGGCTAGCTTACCAATAACAATGAGCCGCATTGATTTTAACAGTAACGGCGGAAGTTTTGAGCCTCCATACCAAATGGCACTGAACGGCAATCGTATTCAGGTTCCCAACAATCCGACAAAACGAGGTTATTATCTGGTTGGATGGTTTACGGATAATAATACTTTTAATATTGAATGGGACTTTGATGTTAATGTTGTAAACAGCAACACCACTTTGTATGCAAAATGGAATCCCAATCCAAATGTCACAATTCATTTTCAAGGCGGCGGATTGGCAGTATCAGGCGACGTTGTTATTTTTCTGGAAGGCGGTATAAGGCGGCCGACTTCCGCTACTCTTACATTACAAAATCCGCATGAATACTCTCCTCCCATACGATGGTATTACGGGTCGAATGGTTTTTATCATATGACAACACTTCATCTTGATTCATTAAACCCATTATTCAACACAACA
>WQWD01000155.1 GCA_009785545.1 Treponema sp.
TATTTTTATATAACCTTCCCATATTTGAGCAGGGGTATCCAATATAAAAGCAATTATAATAAATAAAACGCAAATACCAAACATGATGTAATAATCAACAGGTATTTTAAATTTGTCAGTGTTTTCCGTAACGGTAAGGGAAGGCTTTTCCCCAAGTTTCAGCAAGCAAGCCTCCAAAAATATTTTAGTTATCTAACATAGAAGTTATTCTAACATAAAAAAGAAAAAAAGCAATCTTTTTTTTAATTTATTTTGTATGAACCGAGTTTTTTTTCAAAAATTGATTAAGGCTGTCCCAAAACTTCAGTTTTTGGGACAGCTTCCTTAGATTTAAATGAAAAAGCGGCATTTATGACGCTTTTTCGGAAGCATGTCTCAAAACTGACCGAGTTTTGGGACATGCTCGATTAGCTCTGAAAAAGCTCTGTTGCCAAAATTTTGCTGTACTCCTCTAACGCTTCGTCATCAAATTGACAGGAAAGCACTTTTTTTGTAAGAATTTTACCAAGCTGCACTCCCTCTTGATCAAAACTGTTTAAATTCCAAATAAATCCCTGAAAACTAACCTTGTTTTCAAAGTGGGCAAGAAGGCTTCCTAAAACAGCGGGAGTTAAACGTTTTCCGTAAATCAGGCTGGAAGGGCGTCCGCCGGGAAATTCCTTGTTTAAATCGCCGCTTTTTTGTCCCTTAGCAAAAGCGACAATTTGAGCGGCAAGGTTCGCCGAAAGCTTTGTTTGGCTTGTGGAGTTGTCAACGATTACATCGTCAGCACGTTGGCTTTCCAAAAAGGCGATAAACTGAAGCGGAATGATGTCCGTTCCCTGATGCAAAAGCTGGAAGAAAGAATGTTGGCCGTTTGTGCCCGGCTCGCCAAAAATGACCGGGCCTGTAGCATAATTGACAGGTTCGCCAAAACGGTTTACCCGCTTTCCGTTAGACTCCATGTCCATCTGCTGGAGATGAGCGGGAAAACGAGAAAGCGCCTGACTGTAAGGCAAAACAGCGGTAGACGGAAAGTTTAAAAAGTTACGCTCCCACACCCCAATTAAAGCGTCAAGCATTGCGGCATTTTTTAAAATATCTTCGTTTAAAGAAAGTTTGTCCGCCTCCGCAGCCCCCCTCAGAAACTCTTTAAACGTATCCGCACCAAATGCAAGTGATAAAACGCAGCCGCCTACAGCCGAAGTTGACGAATAACGCCCTCCGATATAGTCATCAATGTAAAAAGAATCCAAATAAGCTGCGTTACGTGCAAGAGGGCTCGTTTCGCTTGTTACGGCAATCATGTGTTTGCTTGGATCAAGCCCGGCTTTTATAAGTTTATCTTTTACAAAAAGTTCATTGGCTAATGTTTCCTGTGTAGTGCCGCTTTTTGAAACAAGTACAAAAAGGCTCGATTCAAGAGTGGAAGAAGCGATGATAAAAGAAGCGTCATCGGGATCGACATTGGAGATAAATTTTGCATTCAGTTTTTTCCTGCCCTCTGTTTCCGCCCAGTTTTCAAGCGCAAGATACATAGCACGAGGCCCCAAATCAGAACCGCCAATCCCTATCTGGATTACGGTGTCAAAAGGTTTGCCGCCAGAGCCCTTAAATTTACCGCTATGAACATCATCCGAAAAGGCGCAGAATCTTTTTAGCTCATTTCGGTAAAACTCGCCTATATTTTTGCCGCCAACAGAGTTTGCGCTTTCGACAACAGGCTGCCCCAACTCTCCCCTAAGGAGGTGATGTAAAACTTTGCGGTTTTCACCTGTGTTCATCGTTTCTCCGTTCAGGAGCGCTTTATACTTGGCGATTAATCCTTGTTCACAAGAGAGTTCCTGTAATAATTTGACAGTTTCTTCGTCAACGGATTTAGCAGCCCATGAGTAAACAAGCCCTGCCGCCATTGGGGCGACGCATTTTTTTACCCTGTCCGCATTAAGTTTTTCCGAGAAGTTAAAAGTTGATGTTTTGGCGTATTCTAAAAGCCGTTTATACACGGTGGTTTTATCTAAGTTTACATACTGCATAATTATCTCCTTTATATATGATAAGTTGATTCATCTATTATTGCAAGAGAAATTTTTCGATCTCGTCTATCACTGAATCCGGCGTAGACGCTCCCGAACACAGACCAATTGTTTCGTATGCAAAAAACTCTTTCGGAATCGCCTCAGCGTTTTCGGCAATTACACAAGGTTTGCCGGATTCTTTTGCAATAACGAATAGGCGGCGGGTATTGGCGGACTGTTCCCCGCCAGCAACAATTACAGCGTCTACTTTTGGCAGTATTTCCCGAAGAGCTTCCTGACGCTGGTGGGTTGCCGAACAGATTGTATTAACAATTTCAAGATTTGGAAAAAAACTTTTTATTTGGTTTCCGATAAGGCGGTATTCGTCAGCGGAAATCGTAGTTTGCCCCAAAAGAGCCGCCTTAGCGACTTTTGCAACTTTGCTGTTTTTTTTGTTTGTTTCACTCAGAGTGAGCGCATTTTCCTTCGCTTCTTGTTCAGTGCCGATTACCACACAAAACTGCACGCCGCAAATTGCGCCGCAATTTGCGCCGCAATTTGCGCCTTTGGCATAACCCAAAAGCCCCGTAATTTCTGCGTGCTTTTTTTCACCAGCCACAAACAAACAATAACCTAGCTCTGAGAGCTCCTTTATTTTAAGCTGGTTCGCTTTAACTTTTGGACAAGTAGCGTCAATTATTTTACAACCGCTGTCTTTTAAGTTTTTTTCAAGCTCAGGACTAATCCCATGCGCACGAATAATCACAGAACAATCCGATAATTGTTTATTATTAATTGTTAATTCTTCATTGTCGTCATTGTTAATTGTTTTTACCCCGAGCAGCTCAAGATCGCTTAATACTTTGGGATTGTGAATTAAAGAGCCAAGTGTGTAAACAGTTTTTTCACCACTCTGCAGACTTTGCGAGGTGTGCGCCTTCTTAGCTTCCTGAACAGCAAGTTCGACAGCTCGTCGAACGCCAAAACAGAAACCAAGAAGACGTGATCTGATAATTTTCATAAGGTATTTGCATTAATTAACAACATCGAATACGCAACCCTAGTGTTCTGTCCTATTCGGTTTTGATAATCACAAAATGCGTAATTCCTTATAACATAAGGAATTAACTTATCGAACATTGTGTCATTTGAATAGGACAGAACACTAGCGTATTCGATGCCTTAAAATATTCAACCAACAAAACCTCAAGCTTTTGCTAAAGCCACCTTTTTGTTGTGCCGCTTTTGCTTTTGTTTTTCCCAGAAATACACAAGCCCCGGAACTATCAACAATGTGGTGTAAACGCCTGAAACCATACCAACCAACAGGGCAAGAGCGAAGTCCTGCATGGCTCCTGTGGTAAAAATAAACAAAGCCATTACCGCAAGCATGGTTGTAAATGTTGTAATAATTGTTCGTCCCAATATGCCGTTTAACGAAATATTGAGAATGTCAATGTATGAATTATCCGGGTGGATACGAAGATTTTCTCTTATTCTGTCAAACAAAATGATCGTATTGTTGGTTGAATAACCAAGAATGGTCAGAATAGCGGCGATTGTAAGTGTTGTAAATTCCATTCGAGTCCAGACAACAAAAGCTACGATGACCAAAACGTCATACATAATTGCGATGACAGCTCCAACAGCGTATTGCAATTTGAAACGGAACGCCGAATAAAGCAAAACCAAAAGCAAAGTAAGCGTAATCAGAATACCCGCCTGATCCGTTAAGTCCCTTGAAAAACGTGAATCAACAAAGTTGGAACTAAGAACAACAATAGTGCCTTCGCCAAAGTAATTTTCCAAAACTTCGACTATTTCTGTCGTTGTTACACGCTCCCCTTCCCTGTCTTCAACACGAACCATAAATTGACGATCCTCGGGAGCCCCTAAATTTTGAACAGAAGTACCTATTGGAAAACCTGCCATAGCGGCTCTGACGTTGGAAATATCAATAAGGGGGTTCGCCGGATTTATGTAGTGAATAACAAAATCCGTTTCATTGTTTAATTGCGGATTTCCAAGCAAACTGAAAACAAACCATTCGGTGTTTATGTTTTCATTTGTCAAAAGTGTAACGCTAATATCTTCCAATTGATCTTCCATTGCATTTCTGAGCGCACCGAGTGTAAGATATTCGTTATACAAAAATTGATATTCCCTAGCTTCGATACCGGCTCCGATAATAATGTAGATACCGTTTGAATCATGAGAGAAGCTGGCGCTGTGAATCCCTGTCCAACGCAGGCTAAACGCAGACTGAGCAATTTGTACTTCCTGCTGAAGGCCGGCTTGAAAATCTACGCCAAGCGCAAAGCCGTCATTAAACACAAAACCAACTATGCTAAAAAGAATCAGAATAATTGAAAAAATCGCTGCGGGAAAAAACCATTTGGAAAAACGAAGATTTTTTTTCATAAACTGCCTCCTCTTACTCTTGCAGGCTGCATCACCTTAGTATCTTGAATATGTGTTGTCCAGCTAATCAACAGTTTCTTTGAGCGTAATACATCTGTTCCAAAGTCAAAGATGAGCCTCGATACAAATAGAGCCGTAAAGACCGATGAGAATACACCGATTGAAAGGCTGACCGCAAAGCCTCTGATTGGACCTGAACCTAACTGCGACAGGAATAAAGCGGCGATAAACGTTGTTATGTTTGAGTCCATAATTGCCCAAAACGCTTTACTAAAACCAGCTTCGATTACGGCTTTTCTTGATTTACCAAGCCGCATTTCTTCTTTTATACGTTCAAAGATAATTACGCTGGCATCTGTCGCCATACCAATCGTCAGAATAAAACCTGCGATGGCGGGCAATGTCAAGGTAAAGTTCATGGCGGAAAGAACACTGAACATTATGTAAAAGTTTAAAAGCTGCGCTACTACAGCGTTTATTCCCGCTGTTCTGTAATAAACAAGCATAAATATAAGTACAAGCGATATACCGCCAAGCAAGGCGAACAATCCCTGACGAATTGTATCTTCACCTAACGATGCCCCGATACTCTGCTGGCTGACAACTTCGAGTTCAACCGGTAAAGCCGCTGTTCTTAAAATCAGGGCGAGCGTGTCAGCTTCTTCCAGACCAAAGCCTGTTATTTGCCCCCTGTCACGTATGCCTGTAGAAATATTTGGAGCAGAACGTACCCTGTCTTCCATTACAATGGCGAGTCTTCTGTTTACATTCGTTGATGTTAATGCGTAAAATCTTACGCCGCCGTCACTGCTTAATCTGAAAGCAACTTCCGGCTGTCCGGTTAAATGATGTCTTTCAACAGTCGCTTCTTCTATGTAAGTACCATCCAAGCCGGGCTCACTCTCCAAAACGAAGAAAGTTAAAGTGCCGTCAAGATTGCGCACTTGTTCATCCAGCCCGAATCGATCTCTTGTAAAATAACCCAGCACCATTGTATTGGGCGGGATAATCTCAGGGTTTATCAATCTTCCGGCAGCGTCAAATGTAGTTGTAGGGTTTGCCCTGTAGAAAAGGTTAAAAGCCGCAGTAGCTTCGTCATCGACAAGATGGAAGGCGAGGCTTCCTCTTCCCATAATGATGTCATTGATTCTTTCAGGATCGGCAGTGCCCGGAATTTCAATAAAAATCTGAGCCGCACTTTGATGACGGCGAATAATGGGTTCTGTCAAACCAAAACGATCTATACGGTTATTTAAAACTTCCAGAGCACGATCCAACGCATCGATACGATCGTCATCGGTTAACGGACGGCCTAACCTGTCAGAAAGAGCATCCATGTCCGCCTGCAAAACAACGCTTAAACCGCCGGACAAATCAAGTCCAAGTTTTACAGCGTTTCTGTGCAGATCTTTTAAAGCAAAAATCTCTTCCCGGTAATAGTCCTCGAGAATTTCTAAAAGTTCTCGTCTTGAAACAAAA
>WQWD01000156.1 GCA_009785545.1 Treponema sp.
AAACTGCGAACCTCCGGTTCGGTCAGTTTTGAGACAGCCTCAAATGACCCCTTGATCCAGCATAGCTTTCGCAACCTTCTTAAAACCTGCGATGTTTGCACCAATTACAAAGTTACGGGTTACACCGGCAACTCCGTATTCTTCTGAAGCGGAATTTATGCTGTTGAAAATGCCTTTCATGATGGTTTTAAGTTTGGCATCGACCTCTTCTGATGTCCACGAGAGGCGTGTGCTGTTTTGGGTCATTTCAAGGCCAGAGACCGAAACGCCTCCCGCATTGGCAGCTTTGCCGGGGAAAAATGCAACACCTCCGTTGATCAAGTATTCTGTGGCGTCTAAGGTTGCCGGCATATTTGCGCCTTCGCCTACGATTTTACAGCCGTTTTGAACAAGTTTTTTTGCGTCTTCTATGAAGAGCTCGTTTTGAGTAGCGCAAGGCAGAGCGATGTCGCAGGGAATGTCCCATACTCTGCTCGAACCGGGTTTGCTGTTCGCTTCGGTATAAATAGCGTCTTTGTGGATTTCGGCATATTTTGTGAGCCTTTCCCGATTAACAAATTTTATGTCCTTGATGGTATCAAGATTGATTCCGCTCTTATGGTAGATATAACCGTTACTGTCAGACATACTAACAACTGTTGAGCCGAGTGCCATCGCCTTTTGCGCTGCGTAAATCGAAACATTGCCTGAGCCGGAAATAACAACATTTTTACCTTTGAAGCCGTCTCCGATTTTATCAAGATATTCTTCGATAATATAAATAAGCCCGTACCCTGTAGCTTCGGCTCTGCCAAGGCTTCCGCCCCAGCCGATTCCCTTGCCTGTAAGTACGCCGGTAAAGTTATTCATAATACGTTTATACTGCCCGTACATAAAACCAACTTCTCTTGCTCCCACTCCGATGTCGCCTGCGGGAACGTCGGTGTCTGGGCCGATATGGCGGAACAGCTCTGTCATAAATGATTGGCAAAAACGCATAACTTCGCCGTCGCTCTTGCCTTTGGGATCAAAATCACAGCCGCCTTTTCCGCCGCCCATTGGCAGCCCTGTAAGCGCATTTTTAAAGGTTTGCTCAAAACCAAGAAATTTGATAATGCTTGCGTTCACCGAAGGATGAAACCGAATACCGCCCTTGTACGGCCCGATAGCGGAATTGTACTGCACACGAAAGCCTCGATTAACCATCACTTTGCCGCAGTCATCTACCCAAGGGACTCTAAAAACGATCATGCGCTCAGGCTCGATAAGCCTTTCCAAAAGACCGGCCTTTTCGTAAGTTGAGTCACTGTCGGCAATAATCCTAAGCGATTGTAAAACTTCTTTAGAAGCCTGCAAAAATTCAGGCTGCCCCGCATCCTTTCTCTCAATAGCCGTTATAATTTTATCAATGTAACTCATTCGTTTTCTCCTTATTTTTTTATATATTTTTTGGGCAGATTCTGTCAATGAGTACGGCTTTGTATTACTTGAATGCTTCCGCTATATACCCAATTATCGATTTTAAAATCTTTTATATTCTTACTTGGTCATAATAATTATTGAAAAAATATTGCAAAATATGTACAATTGTTATAATGAAATTTTTCAAACAATTGTTTTTTGCTTTTTTGTTCTTATTTTCTTCGATTTCTTTATTTTCCCTTGAAATTACAGGAAAAGAGATACAAGTTTTTTTTAAAGGGGAACATACAAGGAGTACTCATTTTTTAAGCTCGGTTTCGGCAATTGGAGCAATTGAACTGGAAAATAGATACGGCTTCAGGAGCGGCGTAGAAATAGAAAGAAGTATAATTGACACTAACATAAACTATTTTATCAATGCCGCATATTCTCCTTTTTTACATTTGCCGTTAAGTTTTTCTGCATCGTATCTTTATAACGGCCTTCTGGAATATCATGTTCACGCTCATTCGATTTTACCTTTTGTTTCCTGGAATAACCCCAGAATAGGTCTCTCTTTAGGCGTAAATTTTAGATTTACACGCTTTTTCGGCGAAAGCGCAGTTTATGAATCGATACTTTCGTTCTTTGGATACTGGAATTTTATCTATAACGAAATACTTGTTTTGGGAATAGCCTGCGGCAACTTCAGCGATTTCCATGGGAAAAACATGGGGGCTTTTTCGTATCAGTTAAACGCACGGCTGAAGCTCAACAACAATTGGCAGGTGATCAATCACATTGAGCTTATGCAAAGCGGAGTTGACGGCCTGTCGGCAACTTTTTTTGGAATGCTCTTTCGTTTAGGAGTTCAATACACATGGTAAAAAAACATTTATGGTTGTTATTCGCCGTACTGATTTCGTTTTGGTTTATTAACAGCTGCAGCAACGATTTTTTAGGTCTTTTTGTATCAAGCGATCTTGATGAAAGACTCAAGGAAAAAAACAATTTTAGATTTTTAATTAACAATGACATTGGCAGAGACTGGACAAACCTGACTCTTGGCAACAGTTACTCATTTATTGTGTTAGCCGACACTCATATCCAAAACAGAAACGCTTTTGGACTGGAAAGATTGGGAGACGTAATCGCCGCTAATCCTGAAATAAAGTTTGTTGTAATTTTGGGCGACATTACTCAATACGGTGCGGCTCAAGATATAGACAGATTTATCGAAATTGCAGATAGCTTTGGCATTCCCGTTTTCCCGGTAATTGGAAACCACGATTTTTACTTTGGCAACTGGCCTGTATGGAGAGACAGAATCGGCTCTACAGTTTACAGAGTAAACGCCGACAGCGCCACTTTGTTTGTGCTTGACTCCGGCAATTCATTTTTTGGCAGAGAGCAGCTTAACTGGCTGGAACGGGAGTTACAAACCACGGCAGGCCGGGTATTTGTTTTTGCCCACCACTCTCTTTTTGTAAGAGGGCCTTTGGGAATGCAGCAAGTAACTGATACAAGAGAAAGGGCTCGGCTTGTTTCTATTTTGCGAGGCAGAAGCGACATCATGTTTATGGGACATTCACATTCCCGGCTGATCCATGAAGTCGGAAACGTTAAATACGTCACTATCGAAGATTTTTTCAATACAAATATTTACTGCCTTGTCATTGTAACGCCGGATGGTATAGAATTAGTATTTGAAAAATTATGACAACATATATCGAACCAAAAATACTTAAAGGCTTTAGAGATTTTCTCCCTAAGGCGGAGATGATTCGCCGTGATCTGACCGAAACAATTGAGTCTACTTTTCGCTCTTTTGGTTTTGTGCCAATCGATACACCGGCTCTTGAATACGCCGAGATTCTGCTTGGCAAGGGCGGCGGCGAAACCGAGAAGCAAATCTACCGTTTCAGCGATAACGGCGGAAGGGATGTAGCTCTTCGTTTTGACCTCACTGTTCCGTTTGCCCGTTATGTCGCTCTTCATCGAGGCGAGCTTGTTTTTCCTTTTAAGCGTTACCACATCGGCAAGGTGTGGCGCGGCGAAAATACCCAGCGTGGGCGCTATCGGGAATTTACCCAATGTGATTTTGACATTATTGGCAGTGACAGCCCTGCGGCGGACTTTGAGATCATTCTGTTAATTTACAGCGCTTTCAAAAATTTGGGAGTGGATGTCTCGATTCATGTAAACCACCGAGGGCTTTTTAACAGATTTCTTACACACATCGATCAAGTTGATAAATCTGTCGAGGTGCTTCGAGCTGTTGATAAGCTTGCTAAAATTGGAGATGACGAAGTACGCAAACTTCTGACAGAACTTACGGGCAGTGCAAATGCTCAGAAAATTATAGAGTTTATCAGCGCAAAGGGAAGTTTCTCTGAAACCCTTCAATGTTTAACCGATTTATCCGGCGGAGTCTCGCCTGAATCTGAGCGGCTCTCCGTTTTGCACCAATACATGATCGATGCTTTAGGCCGTAAAGAGAACGACACTCAGGACGAACCTTTTGTCCTTGCTCCTTCAATCACACGAGGGCTTGATTATTACACCGGCGTTGTTTTTGAAACATTCTTAAAAGAACTTCCCGACATTGGCTCGGTCTGTTCCGGCGGACGTTATGACAATCTTGCGGGGCTTTACTCGAAAGACAAAAACACAGTGAGCGGAGTCGGCACGTCAATCGGTCTTGACCGCCTTATCGCCGCTCTTGAAAGCCTTGAAAAACTGCCTGCCGCCGGCAGCCACACCACCGCCATAACTTGTGTAAACGCTCAAAAATCAGGGGAGTATCAGGCATTGGCGCAAAAACTAAGGAAAGCCGGAATTGCGTGCGAAGTCCTGTCAGGCGGAGAAAATAGCGATACTTCACAATCTGCGGACAAGCTACTTGTAAAACAATTTATTTTAGCGGAAAAAAAAGGATTACGTTATGTGATAATCCCCAACGAAGACCCTTCAGGCGGTCATGTAACGTTACGAGATCTCTCAAACCGCCAGAATCAGGAACTTTCACTGGAAGAGGTTATTTACAAATTAAACTGCGGGTGATTTAAACATTCACACGGAGTTTACAAAGGTACGAAGATTTTAATTTGTTAATTCTTCGTACCTTTTTTGCGTTCCGTGTGAATGTTTTCGACTTAGAAACTCATAGAAAAGCTAACAGGGATTGTGAACGTTCTTGGTTCTCCGCCATGAGTGTCTGCGGTTCCGTGTCTGTAGGCAAGTCCTACGTTCATGGAGCCTCGTTCAAACAACGGGATTGCCAAAGACAGACCGCCACCAAAGCGAACCCTGTTGGAGCGTTCCCAGTAGATGGAATCTTCATTGGGGTTATCGCCGCCTACATCGACAGTATTTCTGCCGACATAGTTAAGACCTGCCGCCGCCATTACAACCATTCCGTTATTTAATGTGTAGGCAGGCCACAGATGGACTGAAAATCTTGCAGGGTTAGTTATGGTTGTTTCCACACCCCGATACTGACCGCTCCATCTTCGCAGCATATCACCGTCTGCACGGAGGTTTATTCTGATATTTTCGGTTAAACTTGCAGAAGCGCCAAAACCGAAACCTATACCGCCCCAGTAAGTGCCGTCTCCTGTACGCAGATAACCGCCATCAGGACCTTGATTCCAGTCGTCGGTAATCCAATTGGAAATCGGCAGCCATGTTTTTACGCCAAAGTCGATACCAAAGCGATGAAATATCGGAAGCCTTTCTGTGTTAAAAGCAAACGCCGCTTCTATACGAGGAGCGTTTACCGTTACACGATACCTGTAAACGTCTGTGGGCTCTGAGCCTGTATTCCAGTTGATGGAACCGCTTGGGTTTGCGCCGATAAATTGCATACGAGCGTGCATTTCATCATTGATCCTGTAACCTGCGGTAAGCCATGTTCTCTGCAAAACACGCAAAGTTCTGTGCCTGTTTGAATCGGGGTCATCACTGTTGAGCGAGCCGCCGCCGGGAGTGAGCATACCGCAAGGCAGCCATCCAAAATCGGGAGCGTGCGAATCAAAGCCCATGCCCAATTGCGGGACAAAAACATAGAGCGTCAACCCGTCAAGGTTTTGCAGGAAATCAAAAGCTTTAATTTCTGATGGGGTAAAAGCCGCCAGTACGCCGATGTTCCCGCTAAAGTGAGCACTAAAAATGTTGTTGGCTCCGAACATCCCGACAGTCCATGCTGAAAGCCAGTGAGCGTCAACACGACCGATTTGCGATGCATTAAAAAATCTGCCAATGCTAATCCTCGCCCAATCTGTCGGCCTGAGCCAGATGTTGCCAAAATCACCAAGTCTTAAATCTATAGAATTGTGATTTGCGCCGTTCCAAAGGTTTGATTTATCTGTGGAATAAACGAAAACAAGGTCTGCTCTAAAGCCGTACCTGCCTTCATGGTTACCTGACAAGGTTAATCTTGTATTGATATTACCCATGCCTGAACCAACCCAAATATTGCCTTCATGTTCGGCTGTGTCACGTCC
>WQWD01000157.1 GCA_009785545.1 Treponema sp.
AACCTGTGCCGTTTTCTCGTTCATGATGTTCAAGAGCGGCAAGACAGACTGCCAACGGAAAGTTAAACGACTTTAACAAATTGTAACCAAGTATTGGATGGGCGAGGATCGCTTTTTGTTGTGGGGGCGTTAATGCTTTGTCGCTGAGGTATATATTTTGAGGGATTTTTAACATACCGGCTTCATGCATTAAAGCGGCAACTCCAAGTTCCATTAATCTGTGATTTGGCAATTTTAAATATGTTCCAATTATTATTGACAATATCGTAGAGCGTACAGAATGAATTGCGAGGTAATTTTTATCCGAATCAGCTTCAACATTTTTTAGTACTCTCATTAAAAAGCGCCGATCATCTTTGATGTAATCAACCATATCTTTTATTTTGTCAACAACTTCTCTGTAATCAAATTCATCAGCTTTTGCTACTTTCATAAACATTTTTTCTACGTACGAAATAAAGTTTACATAAAACTTGATTGCTTTTTCCAGTTTGTCTGAATCTGATTGCTGCGAAAACATTGAGACATTTTCTGTAACTATGGAACCTGATTTGCCTGAATCCGCAGCGTAATCTTTATGAGGTTCTCCCTCGCTTAACACTTCATCGAACTTCCATTTTTCAAGAAGAGAAGCAATCCCGCCTGAAAACGGCATTTCCGGAGCGGCAATGATAAAAGCGTCATCAAGATAGACTGGTTTCGAGAAATAACTATCTGGCGGAATTTCTTTTATTTTATAATTGTTCATGCTTTCTCCGTTGACGTAATAGTATCTTTAATTTACTATTCAAACAATAGGTAATTATAGAGGTAATCAAGTTGAAATTCAAATATCTTATCATTGCATTTAGTATTATAATAGTGCTTATTGTTTTAGTTATGGTTCTGACTCCGTTATTTATAACAGACACGAATGATTCAATGTTTGGCTTGGTGTCAAGTCTTCGACATATTTCCTTGCCGCTTTTACTTATAATGATTCTGCTTCTTGGATTCATGGGAATATTCTTCTTTTTTAATTATCGGCTGCTTTCACTCCTTGAAAGAGAAGATTGGCCTGCTTTGGCGTATTATTTGGAGCAAAAAATCTATGTAAAAGGCAGATATAATGCTCGTTTTGTGAAATTATTGGCTAGTTCCTATCTTGTTACCTCTGATTACCGCTCAGTTTTGCAGTTAGAGTCTAAAACGATGCTTGCAAGACCCTCCTTAATTGATAAAAATGCGCTGATTTTCGGCGCTGCCAGGGTTTTAAGCGGGAATCACACCGAGGCTGCCGCCTTTTTTAACACTCGTTTAGAAAAAAACAGAAATAAAACAGGGAGTAAAACTACCTGGCTCAATTGGTTTTATGGTTTTTCTCAATTATTGGCAGGGAATTACGCCATGGCGCAGCCTGTGTTCACATCTCTGGCAAACTCGTCGCATGACGTTGTTGTTGTTGGAATATCCGCATACTTTTTAGATACTTTTATCGCCAAAAACAGCGATACTCCCGAAAAACACAAGGCAGATGCCAAAGAAGCTCGCCTGAGTGTCGTAAAATCAATTAAAAATCCTCAAGAATGGAACAAAGAAATTTTCGAAATTGGCGGGGAAGTTCATGTTGCAATCATCAGAAAGTATATTGATGAAGCCGGTGAATGGCTGTTTTCGTCATAAGGGGCTGTCCGAAAAGTTGGTTACTTTTCGGACAGCGGCATTTTTTTAGTAGATTTCTGTTCCCGCAAAGTCTTCTCCACGCAGAATCTTTGCAAGGTTGTCCAAATCTCTGCCGCCTGCGCAAATTACTTTTAAGCCGATTTTTTGGGCGTGGCGGCTGGCGATTGGATCAAACGGAACATTTTTTCCGGGAACCCATTCATCGCCGACTATGATACGGAAATCTGCCCATGTGATTTTATCAATTGGTTTGGCTGACGGATCTGTTTTGGGGTCGGCTGTAAAAACTTTTTCGATATTGGAAAGGTTTATCACCATGTCGGCTTCAAACTTTTCCGCCAAAAGTACTGCGTCAAAATCTGTGGAAAAACCCGGCTTCCATCCGGCGGCTGTAAGCACGTTACCTGTGAGCTGCGGAGCTTCCATTGGGTTTGTCACAACATCCTGAGCGCACCATTCGCTCATCAAAGCTCTGACAAGCTGAGCGTTCAGCCGTGTTGCCATTATCCCAACCCAGTCTGCTTCATCGTCATTTACATTACCGCCTAAGATTTCCCGGTACGCTTTTTGGTAGTGACGTGCCGGAGCGCCGCCGCCAACCACAAAGATAAACTGTCTGTTGGAATCTGCCTCGATAAACGAACGAATAAGCCCGACAAATTTTTTCAGGAATTCTACGTCAACATTATCAGGAGCGACAATAGATCCCCCCAATGAAATTACAGTAACCATATTTTCCTCCTAAAAAATCAACAATCAATAGCTTATTGATAGATTCCCGTTATTATAACATCTCTCCAGAGGCTTGAATACGATTCGAGTCCGCCTGTGGCTTCTTCCCAGATGTTTTGTATTGAAAAAGACGGCGAGTGAGAAACCAGTCTGCCTTGGCTTTCCATTTGCGAAAGAACCACTTCTCCTCTTGAAAAGGCAATGCGCCTGTTGTCGGAGTTGCCGAAGAAAAACGCCGCTGTGTCTCTTTCTTCTGTTATGTTTTCCTGTAAAGTAAAACGAGGGTTAACGGGCTCTTCGATTGTTACAGCGCCCGCTCCCATTGCGGGATCAACAGGCAGCCAGCCAAAACCGTCGATCCATATCTCCGCCCAATAGTGGCGGAAAGTGTCTCCGTTTCCGTTTATCAAAATGCCTGCAAGCGGTAAACTTGGTATTCTTGCCGCCCTCGCCATCGTAGTGAAAAGCAGGCTGGCGGTATATGGGCAGGCTCTGCGGTTTTCAAAAGCGGCAATTACGTCAGTGCCGGAAGATACAGTATCAGTAATCTCTATGTTGTTTAAAATCCAATTGTAAATTGCCCTCGCTCTTAGATACGGATTTTGCTGTCCGCCAACGATTGTGTTTACTTGAGTTCTGATTACGGGATGATCTGCCGGAATAAGTTCTGTATTTTGAGTGTGCATAACAGATAAGGCTTGAGAAGCTGAAGCCTGAGCCGCCGGTCTGATTAACTGAGGATTGATCTCTGTTTCAACTGCGTATACTTCGACAAGAAAAGAAAGGTTTATTGAATGATTAGCACCCGGGTTAAGATTACTAAGTCTGAATAAACTTACCCCTCGGTGATTTTCGATAAATGGCTCTGTGTTACGTGCAACTAATGTAACATTTCTTTGAGAAGAAGAAGTAACCGGCATTGGCATCCACAAATACAGCGAGTTCGGTCTTGCGGCGTTATTAACCCTTATGTCAACAGAATAATTTATAATGTAGGTGCGCCTGTCTCTGAAATTTTTAACGCCGGGTTTGCCGCTTACTTCGAAAAAAAATGGCCTTGAGCTTCCGTGCGGTGTTCTTATTTCGATATTACCGCTTGCGGCTCCGTCGGGTACACGGACACGTATTTCACGGGCGTTCCAAAACTCGTATCCCGCTTCGATCTCTGCGGTTTCGATAAATTGCGGTTCTCTCATAACGTGCGGGTTAAACGGGCCTGCTTCAAAATTCCACGAGAAGAAAACGCCGTACCTTGGCTGAAGCGGCATCCCGTTTAATGACATTGCCGGCATTGTGATTTCGCGCGAAACGCCGAAGTTGTTTCCGCTGATCGTTATCAGCGACCCTACAGCGGCGGATTGAGGGCTTACTTCGGTAATTCTTGGTTGAAGCCCCATCTCTTCGCCGTCAACAGGGCGAGGCACATTTGCGGAGTTGGAAAAAAGCATACCGTTACTTCGCTGTCCTCTTACATGAACATGAATAAGCCCCGATTCTCCCAATTCAGGAATTCTGACAACTATCCTGTTGTCTTGCCATAAATAATACGATGCGTTGGTTGGCGCAACCCCGGCTATAGTTACAAAGGATTCATTCCCAAAAGTTCCGAAATTGCTTCCCGTAAGTGTAACAAGTTCTCCTATTCTGCCGATTCTTGGGTCAATTGAAGTTATAACGGGAGCGTTAGCTCTGCATGAAATCAGAGTAAACGCAATAATCAACCACGCTCCAAAAGTTTTAGTTATCATCGGCTTGATTGATTGTTTCCGGAGGCGGGGATTCTCTGTATGGTTTTACCGTTACAATTATTTCGATAGAAGAAGATCCATTAACTTCCTGTCTCTGGCCAAGGGGGAAAAAATGTATTGGTTCGTCAAACTCCATTGGGGTTGTTTGAATCGAATTAAAATAATTGATACCGTTGTTGTGATCGGTAATCCATACTTGTCCTTGAGTTACCAGTACGTGTCCGGCACGGCGCAAAAACGGAGTAAATTGCACAGCGACTAATACATTAGCGCCTTCAAGGCGGATATCAACAGGAGTGCCGGCTATTGTCTGTTTTTGTACCGACGTACTCCAGCTTATTGTATTTTGACCTTCTATTACTCTGGCTTTAATATCCAGAATAACTATCCGTCTTCTGGGTGCGGGTGCGCCGGCTTCCATTGCTTCTGTTGTTACGGAATATTCCTGAGCGGCAAGGAAGCCTGTTGTTAAACACATTAAACTGACAATGCATAAAAGACGGTTCATACTATGGCTATCTCCCCGGAGCTATATTCTGCTGAAAATCAGCGGCTCTGATTATTGCCGGCTCTCCGGATCTGGAAAAGTTTTTGCTTTCCGGTAATTGCAGAATAATAATATTTGTACTGGTATTTGACATTAAGTATTGCAGTATTCCGCCTATATCTGCGGTAGGCAGTATGCCGGGGATTTCCTCGATTCTTTCCATTTCTGTTGCGATGGAAAAACTTGTGCTTTCGATTTGCTGAAGCTCCAAGCCTTGCCCTGTTTGACGCTCGGCAATTTCTGTAGTAACAGGTTCACGCAGCAAGAATACTGCCATTAATATTACTACTATTGCCGCAGCCGCAGGCAACGGGATCGAAAGCTTACGCCGCCATAATGTGTGACGAGGCATAAAACGCTTTTTGGTATCGAATCGTTTTTCGAATTTTTCCCACACCCTGTCTTTTGCTTTTAACATCCCTTCTTCTGTGTAAATTTTTTCTTCGGATGATTCCTCAACAACACGCTCTACATACGTGCGTTTTACTGAAGTTTCCTTTTTAAAGAGAAGTTGAAGACGCTTATAGCTTTCCAGTTTTTCTTTGCACTTTGGACAGTGCGCAAAATGGTCTTCCATTTTTTCTTTCCATGGGGAGGGCAATTCGCCGTCCAGATAAATTGATAAAATTTGCGGATCAGGGCACATACGTTTCACCTCTATTCTTGTATTTGTTCATCTGCAAGTAATTGCCTTGCCAACAAGCCTTCCAGTTTTTCACGGGCTCTGAATGCCCGCACCTTTACATTTCCCTCACTGATACCAAGCGATTTGCCGATTTCTTTGTAATTCATGTCGGCATATTCTTTTAATATCAACACCATTCGTAAATTTTCCGGCAATTTATTCAGGGCTTCTTTGACCTCTTCACTTGTTTCTTTTTTTACAAGCAAAGTTTCGCCGGTATCAACCTGCCTGTAGTCTTCTTTAAAAGCCCTTTGATATGCCTTACGCTCCCTTTCTTTTCGTTTGGCGTAATTCAGCGCAGCGTTTTTTACGACACGAATCAGCCAATACTTTGCCTCCTCAGGATTTGGAAAATTGATCTTTTTCTCGTACAAGCGAAAAAAGCTTTCCTGGCAGAGCTCTTCTGCCGCTTCTGCGCTGTTAGTGACTCTGAATGCCACTCTGAACAGTATCTGAAAGGTTGAGTCGTAGAGTTTTCGGAAACCCCGCTGGAAATCCCGATCAGATTCA